>JAYSKW010000195.1:0-1872 GCA_043726085.1 Limnoglobus sp. | reverse complement strand
TGTAGTAGCCGCGCCCCGGCACGTGGTACGTGTAGCCTTCGTCCGTTGCGTCATATCCCGGATCGAAGAACGTCTGCACGCTCGGGTTCTCGACGACGGTATCGGTCCCGAGTGCGGTGTCGGCGTCGAATGCGAAGGTATCGTTGCCTTCGCCACCGTACATGTTGTCGTCGCCTGCCTCGCCGGTCAGGCGATCGTTGCCGCCGTTGCCGTACAGGTAGTCGTTACCGCCGCCGCCGTTCAGGGTGTCGTCGCTGTTGCCACCGTACAAATTATCGCGGGCGCTGCCGCCCGTCAGGACGTTGTAGCCGCCGTTGCCGTAGGCCGACGACGGGAGCGACGTCGCGTTCGTGAACGAGTCGTTCCCGTTGCCACCCCGGAACTCGATCGCGACGACGCTCGAAAAGAGCGAGGTTCCGATGCGCCGGCCCCCGTCGTTAATATTGATTTGGGTCGCATCGTAGCCCGGCTTCACATCGACCGCAGACCCGTTATCGTCGGATCGGATGATGAGCACGCCTGCGGTCAGTTCGATCGACGAGACCGTTGGCAGAACTCGCGTGCCGAGTCCTTCCAGCCCGAGCCGAACGGTGTTCGGGTTGGCCCGGCGGGTGATCGGGCGGGTCTTGTTAGGGAACAACTTGCGGATCCAGTTCGACATGACGAGAACCTCCAGAGCGGCCCGCAACAGCGGGGTTGTGAAAGGGACCAGTAACAGTGTTGGCGATTGGGGAGTCGTGGTCCCCATGTGAGGTTCTTGCGCACGACCTAACACGACTTGCAAAAAAATGCGAAAACAAATTGTGCGGGCGGAGATGGACTTCGGTTATGGCGTTCCTGGTTGCCCACCGAGGGCGGAAACATCCCACATATTTACCGTGTTATCGCCGGTAACACTTCCGGTCGCGAGTATCTTTCCATTCGGCGAAAAGACGACGGGGTCGGTATGAGCGGTATGCCCTTGAAGCAGGGCCACCGAACGACGGCGACGAACGTCCCAGATGCGAGCCACGCGATCCGTCCCCGTCGTTGCCAGTAAGCGGTCGTTGGGGGAGAACGTCACGTCGTTCACGAAAGTCTGGTGGGCTTGCCACCCCGCACCCGAAGGCACTAACTCCTGAGTCGGAGAGTCCTCTGACGGGACTTCAAAGTACGAGATCGTCCCGATTTGCCAAAACGCGAGCGCCAGAAGTTTCGCATCGGTCGATAGTCCCAGTCCCGAAACTCGATCCGTGAGCGGGAAACTCCGTTTCGACCATGTGTTCACGTTCCAGATGGTCAAGTTCGACCCCGCCACGGCGAGGAACCGGCCATCGCGCGAAAACGCCAACCGACGACCGAGACCTTCCTGATCGTCGCGTAAATTGTTCGACACATTGAACGCGAGGTTCCAGACCCGCACGGCGTTGTACTTCCCGGATGCAGCCAGCCATTGCCCGTTCGGCGAAAAGGCGAGGCCGAGAGTACCGCCCCGCAAGCCTTTCAAGATCGTTTTCGCGCCAGTTTCCGTGTTCCAGAGATACACATCGCCGGTATCTCCCGGATTGTGCGCCGCAGACGCCACCGTTTTGCCATCGGGCGAGTACGCCACGCAGGATACGAGTCGACCATCTTCAAAAATACGGATGGTTTCTCCTTTGGCGGTATCCCAGATTCGCACGGTGCCATCTTCGCTACCGGATGCGAGTCGACTGCCATCCTTGTTGAACGACAGCGAATACACCCACGCGGTGTGCCCCTTGAGACGGATCTTCGGCAGAAGAACAACCGCCGGCGCGTTTTGAAGTTGCGCTATTTTTATGGCTTTTTTCCCTAGAAATTCGACATTTAGTGAATCTCAAGCGTCGCTTTTTACGGTGCCTGGATCGAAAG
>JAYSKW010000194.1:0-2297 GCA_043726085.1 Limnoglobus sp. | reverse complement strand
GTGATAGTACATCAGCGGTTCGGGCATCCCCGGTTCGCCGATGCGTTGCTGGCCGTGTTGCGTCGTACCGTGGACGATCATCACGTACTGTTTGTCCGCCGAGCGCGTCACTCGCAGCGTGCCGAAGAAGTTCCTTGATGTTTCCAAAATCTCGCCGTAAGGGCTGGGTGCGAACGAACCGACAATCAGCACGGCCGCGAGGCACATCGCGAAGCGTAACGGCTGCCAAACGAGCGAGAACGCGAACGCCGCCGGGATGCCGAACGACAACCCACCGCGGATCAGCCGCATATCGAGGAGTTCCTCTTCGACCGGCTTGCCGATCCATTCGGGCAAGCCCAAAACGATCAGCGCGGTAAATGCGGCGAGCGCGAGCACCCAGAGCAGATCGGTCGATTTCCACTTAACGGGCACCGCATCGACAGCGGGCCGCACGAGTGCCACTAGCACGACCGCGATCGGGTATTCGAGGTAGCCGAACTTCGCGAACAGCAGCGGCGCGAGAAACGCATTGACCAGCCCGCCGAGCACGCCGCCGACGGAGATCCACAGGTAGAAAGCAGTCAGGTATTTCGGCGTCGGTCGGTCGGCTGCCAACTCGCCGTGGCATAGTAACGCCACCGCAAAGAACGCGAGCAAATGAATGCCCGCCACCATCACCATCGGCTCGGTAGCGCGGGTGAGCAGCGACACCACGAGGAAACAAAGCAGCATCGGCGTGAATCGCCCCGTAATCCGCCGCGCACTCACCGGCCAGCGTGCGAACACGATGACGAAACTCAGTAAGTACAACCCGAGTGGCACGACCCACAACAACGGCACGGGGGCAATATCGGTGGTCAGGTGCGCCGTCACGCTCATCAGGAAGCTCGAAGTGAGTGCCGCCAGACCGACCCAGCGTAGCCGTCGCGCCCAGTTTGGTGGCGGTTCATACGCAAGTTCAATTAACGCGGCCGTCGTCGTTTTTGCCAAAGTCCCACAGACGGCGATCAGCGCGATGCAGCCGACGAACACCGCACACCACACGGTACGTTGCTCGCTGAGCGTCAGCCACGGTTCGACCGCGAACGGGTAGCCGAGCAAGCCGAGGAAACTACCCGCGTTGCTCGCCGCATAGAGCGAGTACGGGTTGCGCGAGCCGGTCGTGGCGTACCACGTTTGCAACAGCGGGGCGGTCGTGGCCAGCACGAAGAACGGGCCGCCCACGGATAGCAACAACACGAGCAAGATCGAAAGAATCGGCGACTCCGCATCGGCCGGCAACCGGTTTGCATCCGGACGCAACATACCGAACGTGAGGAACCACGCGGCACCGAGTATCAGCGTGAAAATGTGAATGCGGCGCTGCGTCCGTACCGACGCAATGCGACTCAGGCGATGTGCGTATAAGTACCCGAGGAGCAACATCGCCTGAAAGAAAACGAGGCACGCATTCCACACGCCCGGCGTACCGCCGACGAGTGGCAACAACTGCTTGCCGATCATCGGCTGCACCAAAAACGACAGCGCCGCCGACAGAAACATCGTCGCGGCAAACAGGGCGACACTCACCGGGAAACCTCTGCGAAGAATGTACTGATGACTGAGTTGACGATATTAACTTCGACACAGGTAGTCCGGCGGCACACATCACCTTGGCGGTTATGCCGAAGATTCCGTCACGTCGGGCCATGCCATCCGCCGATGTTTACGACATGGCTAAACTTACCTGCCGCAAGTTCGTGAAGTGGTTGCCTGCCCTGATGCTCGGAGGGTGTGCGTCGCCGCAGATTGCGGTAAGGCCGAGTCTGCCCGTTCCACCGAAGGCAGTTTTGAAAGATATCGTTCGTACCGAAGACGCGAAGCCGATCGAACAGGTGGCAACGACTTCGGGGCCGATCCTTGCACTTCCGGAACTGATTTCGCTGACGGTCGAACGAAATCCGCGGCTCGCGCAAGTGGCATGGGCAGTCGAGACGGCGCGGGGGCGTGCGATTCAGGCGGGGTTGTACCCGAACCCGACGTTGAGCATCACCGGCGATGAACTCGGCGACCGCACCGGGCCTGGCGGCATCTGGACGGCACCGCACTTCAGCCAGGAAATCGTCACCGCGAACAAACTCGGTTTATCGAAAGCCGTCGCACTCAAGGAAGTCGATCAGGCGACGCTCAACACGGTTGCGGAGCGGTATCGGCTGTTCACGGATGTTCGCCAAAGTTACTACGCGGTGCTGCTGTTACAGAAGCGTGCGGAGATCTTGCGCGAGTTGATTACACTTGCCGAGAAGTCGGTAGACAACGCGAACAAGCTCTTGAAG
>JAYSKW010000193.1:0-4863 GCA_043726085.1 Limnoglobus sp. | reverse complement strand
GCGGATCTCGCGTACTTCCTCCTGACTTCGATGAAGCCCGAGGATGAGGGTACCGAGGCGGCATGGCGGGTTGAGATCGCTCGCCGTGTGGCCGAGATTCGCAGCGGCAGTGCGGTCGGTCGGCCCGTTGAGGAAGTATTGGTCGAGTTGCGGGAGCGGTACCCATGAAGCCGGTCGTCCTCCACGAGGCCGGGAACGTTTGCCTAAAATTTAAGTGCGCCACTACCGAGCGTCGAGCTATCTGTTGCATCCTACTTCACTATATTATCCTATCGTTACTGTGGCGGCAGGAGGCGAGACCCGCAGGCGACGAATATTTCCACCGACATTGCAACTCTGCGGTGCCCTCTGGGAGAATAGCAAAAACCACCATGCGGACCACCAGCCATGAAGACTAACTGATGAAAGAAATACAGTTCACACTTTACGAAGTCTTTGGCTATTTGCTCCCTGGCATCGTTCTATGTGCCGGTTTGGGCTTGGTGTTTTGGGCGATTTACTTTCCGCAAGCCGTGATCGATTTTGACTTGAAGACTGTCGAAGTGTGGGTGACGTTCCTCGCGTTCGGCTACGTCGCTGGTCATGTTGCTCAAGCTCTCGGCAATAAACTCGTGAAGCAGTTCGGTTCGGCGGAACAGAAGATTATCACAGACCCCAACGCCTTTCCCGCTGAACTCGTGAAGGCGTGCCGCGCGAAGATTGCGACAATTCTAGCCGCCGATACGCAACAAGGATTGGTTCTCGCGGACCGAATCGACACAGCCGAACCCACGAAGGATTTACCGCCTCTCTGGTTATTTCGCTTCTGTGATGATGCAGTGTTGCGGTCGGGGAAACTCGGCGAACGTGAAGTATACATCTATCGCGAAGGGTTTTACCGGGGAACATTCATCGGCTTCGTTGTCCTCACGGTCGGAATGATGGCCTTCGCGTTTCGCTTGTGGTTCGGGACGGAAAGCGGTACGGCACGGATCGGATTCGTCGAGGTGACGGGCTGGCGAGTTGTTTACTTCGCTGCTATCACAGCGTTCGCAGCCCGGTTCCTGTGGACTCGCTACTGGCGGTTCGCTGAGTATCGAGTGTCACAAGCACTGATCGGATTCTTGACGATCAAAGAGAAGACAGAAGAGAAACCCACGAAGAAAGAATCCACCTGACAGGAGTGTTGTTCATGCTGCAAGTAATGATTTGGGACGTTGACCACGGGAGTGCGTTGTACATCAACACCCCGACCGGCAAGCACATCGTTATCGACCTCGGCGTCGGTGACATGTCATCGGGAGAGGAGTTCAGTCCGCTACAGCACTTGTGCTGGAACCGTTCTGTGCAACAGCTTGACTGGTTAATTATTACACACCCGCACAGGGACCACATCGATGACATCGAGAATGTGGAACTAGTTTCGCCTCGCATCCTGAGCGCGAATCGCGGAATCGCCTGGGAACACATTGAGAGCGGAAATCAAAAGGGGGACGCAGACACGATCAATGCGTACGCTGAGTTGCTCGAACGCTACAAACAGAAGGTGAGCGTGGCTGATGAGCTGACCGGCGGGCACGGATGGGGTTGTGAAATTCAGCAATTTTGGCCCACTTATAATGGCTCGAATCTCAATAATTACAGTTTAGTAACCGTCATCAGTTACGCAGGGTCGAAGATCGTTATCCCCGGCGACAACGAAGCCCCATCGTGGAAAAGCCTACTGGAAAAGCCAGACTTTATTAAGGCGATCAAGGGGACTGATATCTTCGTAGCGTCACACCACGGCCGCGCGAGTGGCTTTTACGGTCCACTATTCGATCACTTCAAGCCCAAGCTCGTGATCGTTTCGGACACGAACCACGGCGAAACTAGTGTTACAGGCAACTACACACATCATGCGATTGGATGGAAGGTCGATCAGGGCCGCAAAGGAACGATCGATGAAGACCCCCGTTACACGCTGACGACGAGAAACGACGGCAATATCTTGATCAAGTGTGGTACGAACACCACAACCAGGCGAAACTACCTCGCGGTATCCACGGAACTTGGCGCAACGCAACAAAAAACAGCGAGTTTTCGTTACTAAATCACGTGCCCCACCGTCCCAGGAACTTCATCCGGCGGTGAGCGGTAACCCACCTGTGAGCGGTGTTCTGCGTAAACTTCGTCGCGCAACCGGTTGACACACTTTGAATCCGGGTTGCCGCGTTGTGATTGTCACATTCTTGGCGAGCGTCTCGAACCATACACTGACTGCGAACACTCTCCCCCTTTGCGAGGTTCCCTTCGATGTTTCGTTTTCTACTGGTGGGCGCGATGCTGTCGCTGATGTCGACCGTCGCGGGGGCAGCACCGAAGAACGTTGTTTTCCTCGTGGCGGACGACCTCGGTCGGCAGGTCGGCTGCTATGGCGATGCCGTGGCGAAGACGCCGAACATCGATGCGCTGGCGGCCAGTGGCACGCGATTCGTCAATGCGTTCGCGAGTGTGTCTTCGTGCAGCCCGAGCCGTGCGACGATGCTGACGGGGATGCCGACGCACATGAACGGACAGTACGGCCTCGCACATGCCACGCACAACGCGCACAGTTTCCGGAACGTGAAGGGGCTGCCCGCGTTACTGGCACCGGCGGGGTATCGTTCCGGCGTGGTGGCCAAGTTGCACCTGCAACCGAAGGAAGTGTACCCGTTCGATGCCGAGATCGCCGACGCGGGTAAGAACCCGATCAGCATTGCGGAGAAGGCGCGAAAGTTCATACAAGATGCTGCGGGCAAGCCGTTCTTTTTACACGTCGGCTACACCGATCCGCACCGCACCGCCAAAGGTTTCGGCAACGAAAACAAGTACCCCGCAACCGTGCCGAGCGTGAAGTTCGACCCGGCCAAGCTACCCGTGCCATACCACTTGCCCGACGTGCCGGAGGTTCGCCAAGACTTGGCCGAATACTATCAGTCGGTCGCGCGAATGGACCACGGCATCGGCTTGCTGATGAAAGTGCTCGAAGAAACGAAGACGCTCGACGACACGCTAATCGTGTTCCTCAGCGATAACGGCATCCCGTTCCCCGGTGCGAAAACGACGCTCTACGATGCGGGGATTCACCTGCCGCTTATCGTCAAAAAGCCTGGACAGAAAGCGGGCGTGGTGTCCGACGCGATGGTGAGCTTCACCGACCTCGTACCGACTGCACTCGATTGGGCGGGCATCGCGAAACCGGCGGTACTGCCCGGACGTTCGCTGTTGCCGATCCTCGAACAAACGCAGTCGAGCGGCTGGGACGAGGTGTATGCCTCGCATCAGTTTCACGAAATTACGATGTATTACCCGATGCGAGCCGTGCGTACGCGCACGCACAAATTGATTCTCAATCTCGCGCACGAACTCGAATATCCGTCGGCATCAGACTTGTGGGAATCGCCGACGTGGCAGGGCGTGCTGAAGCGAAACGACGCGATGATGGGCCAACGCCCGACGAAGGATTTCCTACACCGCCCCAAGGTGGAACTGTACGACATCGTCGCCGACGCGAACGAGTTGAAGAACCGCGTCGACGAACCGGGAATGAAGGCGGTTCGCGATGAGTTGATGAAGAAGCTAACCGAATGGCGTGCGAAAACGAACGACCCGTGGCGAATCAAAGACCGCCACGAGTGAGAGTGCGCGTCATCCGAATAGCGCCCGCACCGGCGTGCCTTCGGTCAGGGCGATTTCGCGGCCGAGGCGATCCGTTACCAATTGCTGCGGGTCGATCCCCAACGCGTGGTACATCGTCGCAGTCAGGTCGGCGGGCGAGACGGGGTTCTCGGCTGGCGCGGATGCAATCTTGTCGCTGGCACCGTAGATACTTCCACCACGAATGCCCCCACCGGCCAGCACGGCGGAATAGCACCTCGGCCAGTGTTGCCGTCCGCCGTTGCCGATTTGTGGCGTGCGACCGAATTCCCCCACCCAGACGACGAGCGTTTCGGACAGCAAACCGCGAGTGGAGAGGTCGTCGAGTAGCGCCGAGAACGCTCGATCTGCGGGCGGCATGAGTCGATCTTTCAGCGCCGGGAAATTGTTGCCGTGCGTGTCCCAAAACGCATGGCCGTCGTCGGGCCAATTCACCGTTACGAACTTCGTCCCCGCTTCGATCAGTCGCCTTGCCAGCAAGCAACTCTGTCCGTGCGAGTGGCGACCGTAGGCGTCGCGCGTCTTCGGCGTCTCCGCGTTCAGGTCGAACGCCTTCGCCACCATCGGAGCCATAAGCAGATCGAATGCCTTCTTCCGCAAGCCGGAATTGGCGTCGCTCTGCCCACCGGTGCGATCGAGCATTCGGCAAAGTTCGGCGCGCGATTGCAATCGCTCTGCGGGTACGTCCGCTACGGGAGTCAGGCCGGAAACGGCGAAGTTCGGCACGTTCGGGTTGCCAGTAATGAGGAACGGATCGTAGCCCGCGCCGAGCCAGCCGCCGTTCTGGCCCGGTGCCTGCCCACCCGGTGCGGCCGGGTGCGATACCGCCCACGGCAGCGTCACCGCGTTCGGCAACGCACCTTGGGGAAAGTGCTTCTGCACCACGGCACCGAGGCACGGCGCATCGGAACGACTCGGGCCGTCATCGTCCGAATTCACCTTGGCGGCTTTACGGCCCGTCATGAGATGATGCGTCGGCGAAAGGTGTGCGGGGTCGGTGTGCGTCATCGACCGCACGACGGCATACTGCTTCGCTCGCTTGGCCAGTTCGGGGAAATGCTCGCCGATCTGCAAGCCCGGAACCGTCGTTGCGATCGGCCGGAAGGAACCGCGCACTTCCAGTGGGGCGTTGGGTTTGGGATCCCAGGTATCGATGTGGCTCGGCCCACCCCACATGTACAGGAGAATCACCGATTTGGCTTTCGC
>JAYSKW010000192.1:0-1688 GCA_043726085.1 Limnoglobus sp. | reverse complement strand
CAGGGCGGCCGGCCACGGCCGGGGCCGGCCGGCGAGCGTCGCGCCGTCGTCCACGAGGGTCAGGTACGGTGGCGCGCCCTCGGGGGCGGCCAGCGACTGCAACTCGGCATCCGCCGGAAGGCCGTCGGGCATCGCCACCGCCGCGCCCTCCTGCCGCCGAACTAGTAAGTAGACAGAACCGATTCTGTCTACTCTGACTGGTCATTCTGTCTATCCTGAACTAGACTCTGTCTATCCTGAAATCAAGTCTGTCTATTCTGGAATCGAGTTTGTCTGTTCTGTACGAACAGGCCGCCAGTGAGAATCGATATCCCGTTGACTTTTTATTATTGTGACCGTTTCCCGAACGAAAGTCAAATCGAATGTCAGAAAATCATTCCGCCAGTCGACCGCCGCCGAAATTGATGGATCAGCTTCGGGCGAAGTGTCGGCTGTTGCACTATAGCATCCGCACCGAAGAGGCGTACGTGGGCTGGTGTACGAAGTTCATTCTTTTCCACGAAAAACGGCATCCGAACGAGATGGGCGGGCCGGAGATCGAGCGGTTTATTACGCATTTGCGCGGGACTGGCGCGTCTCGTCCCGCACGCTAATTTTGTTTGAGGAAGTTCCCACGGACGGTCGTCCGTGGGCTTTGGGTTGGTCTCACCCACGCGAATTCCCGAAGTCAAAAAATCGCAGACGATCCGACGTAAGTCGGAATTTGTGTCGTGCGAGAACGTGTCTCGAAGTGTCGTGAAAGTGTCTCCAAGTGTCGTGAGAATGTCGTGGTCGGTCGATTTTGTGTCGCACTCGGTAGATTTTCGGTCGCCATTTGCGCCGGTTGTCGAATCGAGAGCAATCGACATAACCCGCGACAAAATCGCGAGATACGGAATACAGATTAGTGGATTGCGATCAAAAACGCGACTTTTCGGGTCGCCAAAACCGGAAAAACACCCCAAAAAACGGTTTTGGAGCCGTCGCAATTGTGACTTACGTCGATTCTGAAAGCGATCGATCGCAGTTTCATTCGCCGAATCGCCAACCGGGACTAGAAAAACCAGGCTCGAATCGATCTGACAAAGGAGTTTCCCCGTGTTTCCGTTCGGTCGCAAAAAACGCCTCACCGACTACGCTTCGTGCGCAGGCTGAGCCGGTAAGCTGCCCCCCTCGGGCATTGCTCAGGTTCTGAGCTACTTACCGAAGACGAAAGACCCGAATCTGCTCGTCGGCACCGAAACGCACGACGATGCCGGGGTGTATCGCCTCACGGATACGCTCGCGATCGTGCAGACGGTCGATTTCTTCCCGCCGGTGGTCGACGATCCGTACATTTACGGCCAAATCGCAGCGGCGAACGCGCTCAGCGACGTGTACGCGATGGGTGGCACGCCGATCACCGCAATGAACCTGGTGGGCTATCCCGACGACAAACTCGGGACGGAATGGCTCGGTCGTATCATGGCAGGCGGTGCCGAACGCTGTCAGGTGGCCGGTTGCACGATCGTCGGCGGGCACACGATCCGCGATAACGAGATCAAGTTCGGCCTGTCGGTCACGGGAACGATCCACCCTGACCGCATTTTCACCAACGCGAATGCGAAAGTCGGCGACGTACTGGTTCTGACGAAACCGCTCGGCACCGGGTTCGTGACGACGGCATCGAAGAACCGCGCCTGCACCGAATCGCTGTTGAAAACCGCTTG
>JAYSKW010000191.1:0-6842 GCA_043726085.1 Limnoglobus sp. | reverse complement strand
CGCGTCGCTGGCGTTACTGACGAGTTCGCGGAGGAAAATCTCGCGGTCCGAATACAGCGAGTGCGTGATGAGATGGAGCAGTTGCTTCAACTCGGCCTTGAATTCGAGCGTTTCAGCCATGTTGCGATTTCCCAGAGGTCATTGAGTGCGGTCTACTGGCAACTATTGTTTTGCGGAACCGCGAACGTGTGGCAACACCACACGAAAGATCGTTTCCGCGCCGTGGCATTCCCAGGTGAGCGTGCCGCCGTGCGCCTGCGCGGCTTGACGAGCGACGGCCAACCCCAGGCCGATGCCTTGTTCCTTGCCGGTCACGAATGGCTCGAACAGCTTCGCGGCAATGTCCGCACGCGGGCCGGGGCCATCGTCGCGGACTTCGATTCGGTGGTGGCCATCATCGCCGATTGCGGACGTAATCGCGACGTTGCCGCCGCTCCCCGTGGCTTCGATCGCATTCGCGATCAGGTTCCCAAACAGGTGCCCGAGTGCATTCGGATCGCCTGCAATCACCGCCGAAAATGCGGGGAGTTCCCAGGTGATCGTCGTGCCGAGGTGCTGCGATTGTGGCCCGACGAGCCGTACCGTTTGATCGAGAATCGCGTGCAGATCGCAAGCCTCTTCGGTCATCTGTGCGGGTTTGCCAAGGTTCAAGAATTGCCGCAAATTGAACTCGATTCGTGCGAGTTGCCGAAGTGCCACGTGGAGCGGTTCGTCGGTCCGTTGGCTCGGGTCGTCGAGGTAAAGCTCGATGGCCAGTTTCGCACCGGTGGCGGCATTCCGTAGCTGATGCGCCAGCCCGCCCGAGAACTGGCCGAGCACGCGGAGCCGTTCGGTCGTCTGCGTTTGCTCGCGGTAATCGGCTAATCGCCGCGCCATTTCGTTCACCGATTGGCACAGATCGCGCAGTTCATCGTCGGTCTTCGGCAACGGCATCGGCGCGAACGCCCCGGCGGCAATGTCCCGTGTGCGTTGTTCGAGGTCGCGAACACGAGTGACGAGTCGCCGCGATGTCAGCATCGTCAGCCCGACGACGACGAGACCGCCGACGCCGCCGAGCCAAAGCGCGGGCCGTACCGCATCGCCGACTGCCGTACGACGCAACGCATCGGGGTAAAAAATCCAGAGCGTGCCGCCTTCGTTCGGGTGCGGCGCGCGAAGTGGCACCTTCTCCGCCAGGAACTCTGAATCGCCGATACGCAGCGGCACACCGAGGTTCGTCGGCAGCGGGATGTTCGCATCGGGGAACGTGCTGAGTCGCTCGCCGGTGCGATTGACAAGCACGAACTCGACGCCCGATAGGCCCTTCATTTGGTTCAGCACCGCGTCAGTAAGCGGGAACGTCGGCGGGCCGCTCAGGGTGCGAGCGATGGCGCGGATTTGCGTATCGATCTGGCGTTCGACGGTGTGCGCGGCCACGCCGACCGCCCACCACGTGACGGCGGCAATGCCCACCAACAAGACCGCCGGTGGCAACAGCAGCCGAACGCGAAGACCGATCCGCATCGTGTTGCTCGCAAACGCATTTTATGTTGGAATGACGGACATCGCGACCGATGCAACCGAGGGTGATGTATGAGATTGTTCATCGCATGGGGCTTCTGGGCGATCTCGCTCGCATCGGCGATGGCTGCGGATCCGCCGAATGTGTTGGTGGTAATTACCGACGATCAAGGCTTCGGCGACCTCGGCTGCCACGGCAACCCCGTCTTGCAAACGCCGCACCTCGACGCCTTCGCGAAAGAGTCGGTGTGGCTCAAAAACTTCTCCGTTACGCCCGTTTGTTCGCCGACGCGATCGTCGCTGCTCACGGGAAAGTACAACTACCGCACGGGCGTCGTCGATACGTATCTCGGGCGTTCGCTGATGCGGCCCGACGTGCGGACACTACCGGAGATGTTAGCCGCTTCGGGGTATCGCACCGGGTTGTTCGGCAAATGGCACCTCGGCGACAACTACCCACTACGGCCCGAAGATCGCGGCTTTCAACGGACGCTCTGGTGCCAGGGCGGCGGTATCGCGCAACCATCGGACCCACCCGATGGCGGTTCGTACTTCGACCCGATTTTGCGCAAGGACGGCCAGGAGTTTCGCGCCAAAGGCTACTGCACGGACGTGTTCACCGATGGGGCGATCGACTTCATCACGAAGGCGGACGCCACGAAGCCGTTCTTCGCGTATGTGGCGTACAACGCCCCGCACGGGCCATATCAGGTCGATGCGAAACTCGCGGCGACGTATGCCAAACGCGATCTCACCCCGGCCGGGTTTCCGAAGATCGGGCAGCCGTGGGCGGGGCCGAAAGTCGCAGTCGATGAGATCGCCAAAGCCTACGCGATGATCGAAAACATCGACACCAACTTTGGCCGCATGATGAAGGCGCTGTCTGACCGGAACCTCGCCGACAACACGCTCGTGATCTTCCTCACCGACAACGGGCCGGGTGGCATTCGCTTCAATTCGGGCCTGCGGAACCGTAAGGGCACGGTCTACGAGGGCGGCATCCGCGTGCCGTGTTACGTGCGTTGGCCGAAGATGCTGACGGCGGGTCGCGTTGTTGCCGAGCAAACTGCGCACATCGATGTTACGCCGACGATTCTCGAAGCAACGAAATCGGCGATACCCGCCGATGTCGATGGCCGCAGTCTGCTACCGCTATTTCGCGGCGATGCGAAAGACTGGCCCGAACGCACGCTTTACTTCCAGTGGCACCGCGGCGACGTACCGGAGAGGAATCGTGCGTTCGCGGCAAAAGGGCCGAAATACAAACTTGTTCAAGCGGTCGGCGCGGGGGACGGTATCGCGAAGTGGCAGCCGAAGTACGAGCTGTTCGATATTTCAAACGATCCCTTCGAGCAGCACGACCTCGCGGCCGCGATGCCCGCAGAAGTCGAGAATCTGAAAGCGGGTTATGCCCGTTGGTTCGCCGACGTGACGCAACTCGGCTTTCGACCGGCGCGGATGATCATCGGCAACGAGAAGGAAAACCCGAGCCGCCTGAGCCGTCAGGATTGGCGCGGGCCGAACGCCGGCTGGAAGCCCGAGAGCCAAGGTCAATGGCACGCCATGATCGCCGTGACCGGAGAGTATCGCGTCACGATTCGCTCGAAATCGCCATTCACTGGCTATCAGATTGCGTGCGGCGAAGCCAAAGCAGCGGGGGCGATCGTAGGCAACGCGAACGTCACCACATTCACAATGCAACTGACGGCAGGCGATGCGATCATCGAAGCCACCGTCAATAGCAAAGATGTCACACGCGGTGCCGACTACGTGGAATTCGAGCGCATCGTCAAACCGTAAACGCCCATGGAAGTTCGTCCATGGGCGTTCGCTGTCGAACTACTTAATCTCTTTCACTTCGATTTTGCGGAAGGTCATGATCGACCCCGGATCGTGGCCTTGCAGTGCGAAGTGGCCCTTCTTGTAGGTCTTGTCGGGGTCTTCCCAGGCGTCGAGCGTGACTTTGCCGTTCACTTTGATCGTGATTTTCGCGCCGATGGCGATCACTTCTTGCGTGAAGAACTCGTCGGCCTTGTGCGCGGCGGTGTTCATCACGGTGATGTCTTTCTTGTACTTCGCAAGGCTACCGGCGGGGTAGAGGCTGCCGGTTTTCACTTGGTCGGTGTGCGTCGCGTTGATCTGTGTTTCGTACCCTTTTGGGAAGCCGGGGCCGAACGCGGTGCGGAAATACTGCCCGCTATTGCCCTTGTCGTTGATCTTCACTTCGACGCGGTAGTGGAAGTTTTCGTAGTCGCCGCGCTCGCTGAAGATGTGGCTCGCGGGGCCGCCGCCGATGATCACGCCGTCTTCGACGCGCCACAGTTGCACATCTTTGCCGTCCTTGGTTTTGCCGATAAAGGCAACGACTTTCCCATCGACCATCTTACTCTCGACGCTCGCGAACTCGCCGCTCGGCGGTTCGGGAATCTTCCAGCCCGTCAGGTCTTTGCCGTTGAACAACGCGACGTAGCCATCGTTGTCTTTTTTGTCTTCGGCACGAATTGTTGCGGCGGGCGACGCGACCATCGCTGCAACCGCTACTATCAGTAGCCACTTCTGTGGGGATGTCATGAAAGAGCCTCCAGGATGCGAGAGAGAGCGTACGGTTCCGCCGCACTCGGACTTTATTGTCAGTTCAGGAATCGTACGGAATACAACGTCCGCAATCCAACAACGGTAGTCCTCGCCCGCACGATCGTTACACATTCCCATCGAAACGGCGCAGTTAATGCAAAGTTTTTCTTGTCGATCGTGTTTGCCTTTCTTATCTTCACTGTGGTCTGGGTAGCCTGAGACATTGGGGCAACCTGGAACAATACTGTCAGTCAGGTAAGATGGACAAACCAATTGGCGTTGCCCGCATGCCTCATTCCGGGGTTTGGGCCAGTTAGTCTTCCACTATTTGGAGTTTTTTAAGATGAAGCGTCGTGTACTCGTTGCTGCGGTCCTCGGTTCCGCCGCATGGATGGTAACATCCTCTACCCAAGTCCAGGCATTCGGCGGCAAGTTCCGCAGCGGTAGCCACGGCGCTGCTGCCTCGTGTGCCGCCCCCGTCGCCGCCGCTTGCGGCGATTCGGTTGCACATGCAGCGACGGCCAGCGATGCCTGTGCCGCACCCGTTGCCGTGGCCGCACCTGCGATGACCACCCAAACGGTTACCAAGTATCGCGCCGAAGCCCGCACCCGCCAGGTGCCCGTTACGGTCCTGAAGCAAGTCGCGAAGGAAGAGTCGTACACCTACGACGTGCAAGTTCCCGTCGTGACGAAGCAAAAGTCGACCGTCACGGAATACGTGCAGAAGTCCCGCCAAGAGACTTACAACTACACCGTCAACGAAATCCAGAACACGATGGAAGCCCGTCAAGTGACGAGCTACCAGCAGCAAGCTTCGCAACAAGAGTATTCGTACACGGTGATGAAGCCAGTCACCGAAATGCAAAAGCAGATGGTGACGGAGTACGTGACGAGCGTCGTCGCCCAGACGTACACTTACAACGAGATGGTTCCGGTTACGACCAACCAAACGCGCACGGTTACGGAATATGTCTGCCAGCCACAAACGCAAACGTACACGTACAACGAAATGGTTCCGGTTACGACCAACCAAACTCGTACGGTCACGGAATATGTCTGCCAGCCACAAACGCAAACGTACACGTACAACGAGTCCGTTCCGGTCACGACGATGACCGCTCAAACTCGCAACTTCACGGTTTGCGTTCCAAAGACTTACACCGAGAACGTCGCTGTTACCAAGACCGTTATGGTCCCCGTCGTGACCGATGCATGCGGTACGGCACCGTCGGCTTGTGCCGCTCCAGCCGCCGCTGCATGTGCTCCGGCTGCATGTTCGCCATGCGGTAGCAGCAAAAAAGGCCTGCTCCATCGTCATGCCGGACGCTCCGATGGGATGGCCTCGGCTTCTTACGCAGCACCGACATCGTCGATGGCCTGCCAAACGGTTACCGAAATGCACGCAGTCACAAAGACCGTCATGCATCGCGAAATGCATTCCGAGACGATCAACGTCCCGGTTACCAGCTACCAGACGGTTGCCAAGACCGGCACCCGCACCGTCAACGTCATGGTTCCCGTCACCAAGCAAGTCACCACGCCAGTGACGACCTACCAGACCGTCGCCAAGACCGGCACTCGCACCGTCAACGTGAACGTTGCCGTGAACAAGGAAGTCACTTACCCAGTGACGACCTACCAAACCGTCACCAAGACGGGCACCCGCACGGTCAATGTCTGCAACCCCGTGACCAAGGAAGTCAGCGTTGCCGTCACGAAGTGCGTTCCCGTGACCGAAAAGGCCACGAAGACCGTTTACACGACGGTCCCCGTCGTCACGACGGTTCAAGTGTCCGTTGCGAAGTGCGTTCCCGTAACGAAGACGGCTACCAAGACCGTCTGCGAAACGGTTCCTGTCACGAAGGAAGTCGAGCACGACGTGACCAGCTACAAGACCGAAAAGAAGACCGGCACCAAGACCGTGATGTCGACCGTCAGCGTTACGGAAATGCGGACCGAGAACTACACGGAAAACGTCGCCTACACGGAAACCGTGCAAGTGGCCGCCGCCGGTTGTGGCGAAGCCGCTGCCTCGCCTTGTGGCGCAGCCGCTTCGGTGTCGTACGCATCGCCAGATGCCGCTGCCAGCACCTGCGGTAGCGCTCGCGGTGGAATGTTCAAGGGCCTTTTCGGCAAGCTCCGCGGTGGCTGCGGCGCGAGCAAGGGCTGCAACTAATCGCGATTGAAGCAAACGCCAAAACGGGCTGCGACACACGTCGCAGCCCGTTTTTTTATGCGCGCCGCGTGCGACGAGTGTTATTCTAAACGCATTGCATCGCGCACACTTACCAGAGAGACAACATGGCACTCGGCGACTTTACCCGCCATCAGCAAGGGATCATCAAGCGGTACTACGCCAGCAGCGATTCGATCCTGCTTCAAAAGCTAGGCGAGCAAGTGACGGAGTTGTACTTGGCCGAAGGTAAGAAGAAGGAAAAAATGTGGATAACCGTGGCGGCATCGATGTTGAAACTCGGCGTGCCACAGAGCCGGATCGATCATATCGTACAACAAAGCGACCCGAAACTCGTCGCCAACATCGTGACGGAACTCCAAAGCAAAAGCTAAAGAGTCGTCTTCGTTTAGCCGCGCCGCGTAGGCTGACGTACAAGGAATCGGGAGACGACAACCGCTCACTCCGGGAACTGCGTCACGCGGCGAAGCGTGAAACGAAGTGTGGGCGATGTTGGGCAATCGTCCGAAAGGTGAGTGATTCCACCGGTCCGAAACGAACGAATGTTTGCAGCACGATTTGCCGCAAACCCTGA
>JAYSKW010000190.1:0-3604 GCA_043726085.1 Limnoglobus sp. | reverse complement strand
TGTGGTCTTTAAACATCGTGCCGTGGTCGATGCCGAGTTGGTGGTAGATCGTTGCCAGTAAATCGGCCGGTTTCAGCGCGCGATCGACGGGATATTCTGCGTTTTTCGAGGTTTTGCCGATCACTTGCCCGCCCTTTAGGCCACCCCCTGCGATCATCGCGGAGATTGCTGCGCCCCAGTGGTCGCGGCCCGGAATTGGGATGCCGGGCTGACCGGTGTTGATCTTCGGCGTTCTACCGAATTCACCCATCACCAGCACGATGACATCGTCGAGCATGCCGCGTTCGCTGAGGTCGTCGAGCAACGCACCGACGGCACGATCGACGACCGGCACTTTCCGCCCGTGGCCTTCCTTGATGTTCGAGTGATCGTCCCAATGCGGCATATCGACGGTCACGAACCGCACGCCGGCTTCGACGAGTCGCCGGGCCATCAGGGTGTATCGCCCCCACGGGCCTTGGCCGTAGCGGTCCGATGAACGCGGGTCTTCTTTGTCCAAATCGAACGCCTCGCGGGCCTTGCTGCCCATGACGAGGTCGATCGCTTGCTGTTGGTAGACATCCATCGATTCGACGGTGCCCGAAGTATCGACATCGCGACGAATACTATCGAACTGCTTCAGGAGATTCGACTTGGCGTGGATCGTGCTGCCGCTGGAATTACTGAGCGCCCCGAGCCATTTGGGCGAGCGAACTTGGCGCGTATCGTTCGCAGCGAGATACGCGGTTTCCTTGTTGACGTTGAACGGGTTGTACTGTCCGCCGAGATACGCTGCGCCCATGTAGCCGGGGTAAAGGTAGACGCTTTCGGCAGCGGGCAAGCCGACGTAAGCGGGCATTCCCGGCGATGCGGGGCCTTTGATTTTCGCGATGTACGAACCGACCGATGGCGACATCTGCGCCTGGCGAAAGGTCGTCGAACCGAACTTGCCGGTGAGCATCCAGTGTGCGGCGGCGAAGTGATCGCCCGTGCCGTGATGAAGTGATCTCACGAGTGCGAGTTTGTCCGCGTGGCGGGCGGTGTGCGGCATAATCTCGCTGACGAGAACGCCGGGGAGTTTGGTTTTCGCGACACCGAACGGGCCGCGATATTCGACGGCGGCATCGGGTTTCGGGTCGTACATTTCGAGTTGGCTCGGCCCACCATCGAGCCAGAGCAAAATCACCGACTTCTCTTTCGAGGTCGGACTTCCTGCGGTCGCTTGCATTTTCAGTAGCGATGCCAACGACAGCCCCGTGGCACCGAACAAACCCGCCTTGATGGCGGTACGGCGACTCGTGCCATGGCAATTCACGCCGGGTGTACCGGTACGGACAGTCAACATGTGTGTGCCTCGATTGAGAAAGGCAGCGGAGGGTGCGAACAAGCAAAGAGTAGCAGAACCATCGGGGAATGCCAGAACAAATTGGATCGCGACTCCGAAACGATGCCGAATTGTTATAGAACTCACATGGCTCGTGATTTCACCGGCAACGCTGCGAGTCGGGAATGCGAAACGCGACATTTCGCACGCCCCCGTGACGCGATGTGACTCATCCTCACTAGCCGGGCATTTTGCCGTTAGGCGTCATTTTATCGACGACGATTGGCAGGTATTTCGAGAGCGATTTTGCGAGGTCGGGGAGCGACAACCCCGTGTGTTTGGCCATCTCGTTCATCTTATCCGCTCCGACGACTTCCTTGATTTGATCGGGGCTGATTGGCTTGTTTTCGCCGGTGCCGACCCACGAACCGAAGGTGTCGGCCATGCCTTTACCCTTGAACTGGCCGAGTAGAATATCCAACGGGCTGCCACCACTCGCGCCCGCATCGCCCGATTTGCCTTTTAACATTACGTTCATGATCGCATCGGTGATTTTTTTCTTGATGCTCGAACCGAACAAGCTCATGATCATCTGAATAATTTTGTCCACGATGCAACCTCTTAGATGACGAACTCCGCGTAAGTTGGGTAAAGTGCCCAACAGTGGGCGTTGTAGCGGAAACGCCGTATGGCGGACACCGCACCTAAAATGGATGCACACGACCATGCGATCGACACTTGCTGCGTTCATTGTCATCGCGTTAACCTTGCACGCGAGTGCCGCAGAGCCGGTGCGTTTGACGACCGATGGTGGCTACAAGCAGCATTTGCAGTACTCCCCCGATGGCACGAAGTTGTTACTCACGCGGATTCACGTTGGAAAAATGACCGTCTGGACGATGGCGAGTTCCGGCAAGCAACTCAAGGAGTTGATTCCCGGCCACACGATGCCGTACTTCGACGCGAGTTGGTCGCCCGACGGTAAACGCATCGCGTACGTCTACGACACGCTTCAGGGTCAGGATGGTAAATTTCAAATCAATACGTGTGCTGCCGATGGTGGCGACGACAAAATCTTCATTCCTCATAAGGCGTTCGAGGAGTCGCCGCGCTGGTCGCCCGATGGCAAAACGATGCTCTGGGTGAGTACCCGCGACGGCAACGCCGAACTATACACCGTCGATGCCGAGGGCAAGAACCAGAAGCGGTTGACGAGCGAAATTGCCTTCGATTTGCACCCGGCGTGGTCGCCCGATGGTAAACAGATTGCCTTCAGCAGTGGGCGAACGGGGCGGCAGAAGCTGTTCACGATGCTCGCGGATGGCACGAAAGTTGTGCGCATTACCGATGGCGATTTCCTCGACTCGTGGCCCGTTTGGTCGCCCGATGGCAAACGCATCGCGTACGTGTCCAACCGTTCGGGTAATTTCGATATTTGGCTGATGAACGCCGACGGCACCGCAGCGAAGAACCTCACCGCACATCCCGGTCAAGACACGTCCCCCACATGGTCGCCCGACGGCAAGAGCCTCGCATTCGTGTCGAACCGTTCCGGCGGCACCGATATCTATACGATCGCGGTAGAGTGAACGCCGTATACTGACAGAATCAAAACGGGAGGCATTCAGTCATGGCGCGGGTTGTGTTGGCGATGAGCGGCGGTGTGGACAGTTCGGCATCGGCTGTGCTTTTGAAACGGCAGGGCTACGATGTCGTCGGGTTGTTCATGCGCACCGGCAGCCACACCGACGAACCCGACGAACGCCGCGAGAACAAAAAGGGTTGCTGTTCGGCCATCGATGCCGGCGATGCGCGGCGCGTAGCAGACCGCTTGGATATCCCGTTCTACGCACTCGATTTTGCGCGCGAGTTCGACAAAATCATCGACTATTTCGCCGACGAGTACCTGAAGGGCCGCACGCCGAACCCGTGCGTGGTCTGCAATAACTGGCTGAAATTCGGACAATTGTGGCAGTTCGGCAAGCAGATCGGTGCGGACTTCATCGCGACGGGGCACTACGCTCAAGTGCTGAAAGATGCCGACGGCCAGAACCAATTGCACAAGGGCATCGATCCGGATAAGGATCAAAGCTACGTGCTGCACGGCATCAAACGCGAGGTGCTGAACCACCTGATCTTCCCCGTGGGCGGTTACCTCAAACCGGCGATTCGCGCGATCGCCGCCGAGGCCGGCTTGGCGAGTGTCGCCGTCAAACCGGACAGCGTGGAAATCTGTTTCGTGCCGACCGGCAACCACGTCGATGTCGTTCGCAAACGTCGCCCCGAAGCGATGGCGGTCGG
>JAYSKW010000189.1:0-10164 GCA_043726085.1 Limnoglobus sp. | reverse complement strand
CCAATTGCCGAGGGTCATGGCGGTTGCTTCGCCACCGACATGATTACCGTCGAGGGCCGGAAGGTCGGGTACATGTACCGGGAAGAGCCGGATTTCGATGGCGATAGTGGCTGGCGGTTCATGGCCGGCCGGGAGTCGCCAGAATACATGGATGATGCTGCCATCCTGGGAATCTACGACGTGAACACGGTCGCCAATTACGACCCGGAAATCATCCCGCTGCTCGACGCGCCCGTTGGGTCGGTGTTTGAGCGTGAGGACGGTACCGGAGAATTCATGGCCGTGGATGATGAGTAGGCAGGCCACTGACTGCCTCACATCGACGAGAGGGAGAAGCGATGCGAATTCGATTGTGTGCATTCTTGTTCGGACTCGGGCTTATGTTCGTACTGGTCGGTCGGGCGTTGCCGCCGAACCGACAGGGGCCTCGTACGCCAATCGGGTTCGCCATGCCGGAGACGATTCTGGATGGCTCGTATGGCGTTCGTATGCACCCCCACTACGCGGACTTCGATGGCGATGGAACCATCGACCAGTTGATCGGCGCGCAGGATCGGTTGCTCATCATGCGGAATCGCGGTACGAATGCGAAGCCGGACTACGAACCGCCGACGTACTTCGACGCGGTCGAGCCGATGGCCCATCTGCCCGCCGGGTGAAATCGCGCGGAATTTCGTCCTCAGTTTGGGGACATCGACGGTGACTGCCGGATCGACATCGTTACACGCTCCAACTGCTGCGACGTCAACAACATCTATGTCTTCCTGCGGAGAGCCGATGGCACTTTCGCACCCAGTATCATGGTCCCGTACTCCTCAACCGAAAGGAAGGCCATACCTGGAGTTGAACGCAGCCACGCCCAGCCACATCTCGTGGACTGGAATCGCGATGGCCACACCAATCTGATTCTCGATGGTGGTTTGACCTGGGCTCTTCAGGTATCGGGGCCGCTGGTGGGCCAGACCCAGATCGAAACCAAGCGGTTCCCAATAACGGAACTCCCGAACCGCACGCCCTACGACATTCGGTTCACCGACTGGGACGGCGATGGCGTTTTCGACATGCTTTTCGCCGGTGCGTATCTGAACCCGGAGAAGACGGAATGGCTTTACGACATCTACTGGTGTCGGAATACATCCCGGGTAGGAGCGCCAAAGTTCGGGCCGCCGGTGCGCCTGTTGGAAGCCCCTTCGCAGTCCGATGGGTGGCAATACAACGGGTTCGCGGTTCGGAACCTTGGCCAGACGGGACTGCAAGAGTTGGTCGTCAGTGTCAGCAAAGACTGGGTTCGTAAACCCACAGGCGGTTGGACGAACAAAAGCCGGCTCATGCTCTACCGGCGGAATGTCGCCGCAGTCGCTGTAGCCGACGGCGGGTAGGTCGGCTTTTTCAGGTTTGTAGCTCAGTCTGCAGGTTGACGGACCAGATCCGGCGGGCATGTTACCCCACGAACACGCCGCCCGTGAAGCCCGCGAACGCATCGAAGTCGAACTGTACCGGAGGTGTACCAGACGCTGCGATGTTGGCACCGAGGTAGCCCGTCACGCGCGAACCCGCGCCACTTCCCGAACCGACGACGAGGTCGGCTTTCGTGTCGGCGTCGAGGTTCTTCACCGCAACGCGAATACCCCCGCGGCTGTTGACGTCGCCACCGAAAAAGTTCGCCAAGTTCGTTTGCGTATTCGTCAGCAAACTCTTGCCGTCGAGCGCCAACACGCGCGGCCCGCCACCGGGTCCACCGCCCGCAATGAGGTCCGCGAAGCCGTCGCCGTTGATGTCGCCTGCGGTGACGAAGATGCCGTTGCGAAGCGCTTGCTCGAAAGCGAAGAAGTCGCCGAAGAGCTTGACGGGCGTGCCGCTGAGCGACTTGCCATTGAACGCCGCGACCCGCGGCCCGCCACCGAATCCCGCGACGACGATCAAGTCTGCCGTCCCGTCAGCCGTCATGTCGGCGATCGCGGAACGGGCACCGCCTCGGAAATTGACATCGTCGATGCCGAAGAAGCCTGCCACTTTCGGGAAGCCGACCGCACCACTGTAAATGTCGACGCGCGGCCCGCCGCCTTCATCGGGCGTAATCGCGAGATCCGGGATGCCATCACCCGTGACATCGCCCGCCGACACATAAACGCCACCCTTGAATGCCGCTTCAAACGGCGCGACGGAGAAGAGTTCCTTCTGCGTGCTGCCATCGATAATGCGAACTTGCGTCGCAATCCCCGGCCCGGTGCCGACGATGAGATCGGCCACGCCATCGTTGTTGAAATCCGCTGCGGCCGTGCGAACGCCGCCCGTGAAACCGGGGAATGGCGTCGTGGTCAACTGAACCGATTTGTCTGCGTTGTAGAGTATTGCCGTGCTGGCACCCCCAACTCCAAACTGTCGGAACCCCACGAGGGTGGATTTCGCGACAAGAGGTTGTACCTCGAATGCGCCGATGTCCACGGTGGTGTTGACGATTCGGGTGAAGCCGCTGCCCCGCTGATCGGTGACGAGTCCTGTCGAAACGATGGCGTTGCTCCCCGCATCGATCGCCGGACTACCGGCGAGCAGCGACATCGTCTGCGAGAATCCGCCGTTGTTCGCGAGTGCGCTGAGGTTCGGGTTCGCAACCGTGAACGGGGAACCGGTGACTTTCGCGTTCCCGAGAAGGTTCACTGCGGCGGTCGAGACGATGTTCGGTCCGGTGCCGTTCACGTTTAAAGTGCCGCTGAGCTTGTTGTGTACCACGTCCGCCCCGCCCGTGGTGTTCGCCAAAATGCTGTTGGCGACGGTAACGTTGGCATTCTGGCCCCCGGTCGCCGTCCCGACGTTCTGCGTCAGTGTGTACAGCGCTCCACCGTCCGACGTGTTGGTCGTTCCAGTACCAATCCCGACGACGACGGTATTGTCAGAGATCGTGACGCCATTTAGGTTCACGTCGCCGTTCAAGTTGAACACTCCGCCGCCGAACGCACCTCCGCGTTGACCGGCACCCGCGGCTCCGATTGCGCCTTCAGTACTACCACCACGGGCTGTGTTGCCGGTGATCGTCGAGTTGACGATTGCGATCACGCCGCCCTGATTGAAAATCGCGCCGCCCAGGCCCGCACCACCGCCGCCCGGTCCGCCGTTACCGCCGCCCGACCCTGCGCCGAACGCGGGGAACCCTCCGCTACCGCCACCACCGCCGCCGCCACTACCGCCCCCGCCGCCGACCCCGCCACCGCTACCGCCACCGAACCCGCCGACACTGGCACCGCCGCCACCGCCGAACCCGCCGTCCGTACCGGTATTTCCCGCACCGAAATTGCCACCCGAACCACCACCGCCGAACCCCGCTGCCGCGCCGCCGGCGATACCGCCGTTCGGCCCACCTCCCGTTGTACCGGGCGACGTGGCACCGACCCCCAAACCGCCGCCACCGCCACCGAATCCGAGCCGGGAACTACCGCCCGCACCGCCCACGGCCGAATTTCCCGTCAGCGTACTGCCGGTGATAGTCAGCGCTCCCTGGTTGTAAATCGCGCCGCCCAATCCGCCCGCCCCCCCGCCGCCGAACCCGCCGAATCCACCGAGTGCGATACCACCCGAAAGCGTCAGGTTCTGGAGCGTCAAGTTCCCGGTTGCGGTCACTTCAAAGAGGCGGAAGGTCGACGATCCCGTCCGGGTAATCGTTTCACCCGTGCCCTGGATGACGATCCCGCTGCTTACAATCAAACCGGTCGGCCCCGCGAAATTGCCCGTTGGGGGATTGAAGAACGTCGAGAGGCCGAACGACTGCCCGGCCACTGCGGGTGCAAATACGATCGTGTCGTTGCCCGACGTGACGTTCGCCAGATCGACCGCGTCCCGCAGGCTGCCTGCCCCGGCATCGGCGAGGGTCGTCACTGTGAATGTGGCCGGCACATCGCGGCCTTCCAGATATTCCACTCCGAGAAACGGTTTGCGGTTCGTACGCCGCAACTGCGAGAGAGAATTGCTCATCTTTGCCTCGAAAAAAGGAGACTGTTCGACAGAAACAATCGCGCGGATCGGGCAACTCCACGCAATTGTGTTTATCAGACTAATCGGCAACAACGGGAAAAGCAAACGGAATTTCTGTTGTGAAATCGGTTGCTTAAAAATGTACGAGTGGTGAACATTCACGAATTCGATTAGAGCCTCACCCGCTCGCCAGTTTTGCTCTTGCGTCTTCCAGAATGGCTTTCGTTGCGGTTGCGCCGACCCGCGTGACGCCGACTTCGCGTACGGCCATCAGTGTGTCGTAGGTTCGCACGCCGCCGGCGGCTTTCACTTGCACCCAGGCCGGGCTGTGTTGCCGCATCAGCTTCAAATCCGCAATCGTCGCACCGCTCTCGGCGTAACCCGTTGAAGTCTTCACCCAGTCGGCTCGCACGTCGCCGCAGATTTTGCAGAGTGCGATTTTGTGCTCGTCCGAAATCAGCGCGTTCTCGAAGATCACCTTCACCTTGGCACCTCGAGCGTGTGCGGCCATCACGACGGCGGCAATGTCGTGTGCGACGTAGTTCCACTCGCCAGACAGGACTTTGCCGATGTTCGCGACCATGTCGAGTTCGGTTGCGCCATCGTCCATCGCGCGCTCGGCTTCGTACACTTTCACGCCGGTCAGGTGCCCGCCGTGCGGGAAGCCGATCGTCGTACTCGCTTGGACCGTCGAACCCGCGAGGAACTTCGCGGCCAACTTCACGGCATACGGTTTGATACACACCGAGCCGACGTTGAGTTCGCGGGCCAATAGGCAACCCGCCTCCAGGTCCGCATCGGTGAGTTGCGGTTGCAACAGGGAATGATCGAACATCTTGGCCAGTTCCGCGAGCGTCGGCATGGGTAACCCCTTGGGAATGATTTCGAGTCGTGTATCGAGTAGTTGATGTTATATTGCCCGCTCGCCACAGAACCTCCGACGCCTACGACATCGAAACCGAGCGACCTGTTACCGTTGACAGTTATGCAAAGGTCTCCTCGCACATCGGCGTTGGCTATCGTAAGATAAACCCCGTAACGAAAGCGCTCACCAGATTCGGGACTGCGCGGTATGAACAGGCGGAAGTACATCTTCCCGAACGTCATCGAACTGAACCTTGCGGCCAGTCGATCGTTCGGCGTCAATATCTATCTCATCGATGGCGGGACCGAATACCTACTCATCGACGTCGGATTGACCGACACGCTCGGCGAGTTGATCGACCTGATTCGCGAGATGGATTTTCCACTCTCGAAGTGCAAGATGGTCATCGCGTCGCACGCCGATGCGGATCACGTACAGGCGTTGGCGGCGGCGCGCGAACGGTTGAAGACGAAGTCGGCCGCACACGCCCGCGCCGCCACGTTGCTCGAAGCGGGCGATGTCATCGAGACGTATGCGTGCATTACCGCGCAGAACTTCAGCATCCCGATGCCGCCGTGCAAGATCGACCTGAAACTGAAAGATGGCGACACGATCAAAGTGGGCAATCAGAAGCTGCAAGTCTGGCACACGCCGGGGCACACCCCGGGACAACTCAGTTTCAAGATGGGGAACCTGCTGTTCAGCGGCGACAATATCTATCAAGATTCGTGCGTCGGTGTCATCGACGCGCATCATGGCTCCAATTTGCCCGACTACATTACGTCACTCAAGCGGATTCTCCACGACGATTCGGAGTTCTTGCTCCCGAGCCACGGGCCGATGTTCCGCCGCGATCCCGCGATCATTCAGAAGGCGATCGACCGCCTGACGCAGTATCAATTCCTCGCGGACTTCGGCACCTGCGCCGTCAGTTGGCCGCTGCAAGAAGAGTGGGAAAAAGCGATCAACGAAGGCCGAATGCCGGATCTCAATTAGCCGCAACGCGCAGGCTACTTCCAGAGCGGCACATCATTCGCAGTGCGGGATGTCGCCTCGTTAGACCAACTAATCGAGGTGTAGTGGGGCAATTTGCTCGGTTCAATTGGAATCGCGCAACTGCCAGATTTTCGGATTACGGGAAGTGTGGAACACCGACAACACCACGATTGCGTCGGATCGTTCGCGGTAATAAATGCAGTATGGAAAGCCTTTGACGACGGCTTTACGAATATCTCTCACCACGATCCCGTGCATCTTTGGCTGAACGGCGATTCGCTCGAACACACGTTGGACGGCTGCTGTAAACGCCACGCCTAACCCACTGCGTTGCTTCTCGTGCCAGTCACCCGCGGCATCGTACTCGATTCGGGCGGACTGATGCAAAATTAGCGACCGCGTCACTTGGCCCACCGAGCTAACGCTTCGTCGCGGACCTGTTCCCAGGGTACGGCATTGTTTGGGTTCGCGTCATCGTCGTCTGCTCGACGCTCTAATTCGCTGCGTTGCGCGTCGGTCAAGGGCATCCGGTTTGTGTCGGCGGGTATGCTGTCCCAGATTTGTTGAACGAGTGCGATTCGCTCATCGATGGAAAGTCGGTCGATGCCGAGCGATTCCAGTGTGGCTACCATACGTCTGTCTCCGAAACGAGTTTCTCTCATAAGCTTACCACGCGGCCTAGCGGGCTGGCAACATTCAAATGGTCTGACTTGGGGTACGATGTCCTACTCTATTGAGATTCCACGCCGCACCGGTAACACTCGCATTTACTTCGCGTTGGCGATGATCGCACTCCTCGCGATGCTGTTCTTCACGGGGGCGTTTTCGTTCCTGTCGTGGGAGTCGATTCGCGACAACTTGCAAAGCTGGCAGGCGACGACCCGTGCGAATCTGCCGCTCGCGATTGGTGTATTCCTTGCCATCTACATTCTCATCACGTCGCTTTCGATTCCGATTGCGAGTCCGATGTCGCTGCTCGCGGGGGCGCTGTTTGGCCGCTGGCTCGGCACGGCGGTCGTCAGCCTCGGTTCCACGACGGGGGCGTGTGTCGCGTTCCTCTTGTCTCGCTATTTCTTCCGCAATGCGCTCACCTCGCGGCTCGGAGATCGCGGCCTCGCGATGCTCGACGGCATCGAGACAAAAGGGCGATATTACCTATTCGCGTTGCGGTTGGTTCCGGTGTTTCCGTTCTTCCTCGTGAACATCGGAATGGGCCTCACGCGAATCTCGCTGTTCGCGTTTGCCGCCATAAGCTGGGTCGGCATGTTGCCGGGCACCTTTCTTTATGTGAATGCGGGGACGGCACTCGGCGCGATCGACGAACCGAAAGATCTGCTCGCGCCATCGACGATCATCGCACTCGCCGCATTCGGGTTGGTGCCGTTACTTTTGCGTTGGTTGTTGTGGCGGGGAACCACGCGGCGCGAAGTCCTGAAAGTCGTTGGCATTGCGGTGGTCGTCGTTGCGGTCGCGATGGGGATTCGCATCGCGTTGCGGTACTCGACCGCGCTGGAGATGCTCGTTCCGATCCGCGAATTCTCGAATGCGGAGTACCCCGAAGATCCCGCATTACGCTCGGTGAATCATGGCCGGTACAACGGGCGTTCGCTGAATCTCGTGCAGCGCGACGCGACGCATTTCGATTTCGTGTTCACGGGGAAAGACGCACACATCGCGCGGATCGCCTTCCGCAACATCGACGTGAGTCTGATGACGCCGAGCCTGCCAGAGTGGGCGAAAGCCGATGCGGGCGTTCGCCGGATTGCGCTGACGGATCGGCAGTGGAACCGCCAGCAAGTGCGGTTCGAGCCAGCGGAAATCGAGATCGATGGCGGCGACGGCTTCGAGAAAAGCGTGCTGGTTTCCGCCGAACTCGCGAAGAATTGCTTGAACGCGGGGCTGTGGGAACTGCTGTTGTTCACGAAGGAAGGCGGCGAAAAAACGCTGTATTACCAAGGCTGGTTCACGTTCCCGCTCGGGCAGTATCGCAAACTCTTCGAGCAAAACACCGGCTTGCCGTACTGGCAACACGCCTACTACCTCGAACACTGGTTCGACCCCGCCGGTACGCCGATTCCCGCCGAAGCGCTTCGCACGGTTGTGTATGAACGCACGGTGCCGACCGCGTACGATCCGCACGAACGCATCATCTCCGGTGGCGAACAGAACCGCAAACGGCGAACGACGATGGCAGAGAACGTCGTCGATTGGGGGGACTTCACCGGCCCGAAAAAGATCCGCTTCGCCGCGTTCATCCCGCCGGGCCGCTACAGTGTCGCGAACCCGTGGAAGAACGAGTATCGCCGCCTCGACACGTTCCGCGATGCCGTGTTGCGCGATGTGACGTGCCCCGGTTCCATTAAGCCGTTGCACGAACTGGAACTGCGTTTCGATTCGTCGGTGCGATCCGGCGTGTGCCGGTTCATCGTCGGCGGATTCGATGCCGATGCGCTACCGATTCTGGCGACGAGCGATTACGCTAAGGGACTGTACCGCCCGATGGGTATCGGCGTGCCGCCGTTCTTCCAGACTTACCGCGAAACGCAGGCGAACCCGCCGCACCTCGACCCGTTTTATTGCAATTTGCTCGACGAAAACGATCGCTGGATCGACCACCACACGTTCGGCATCGATGGCCCCGTCATGCACCGCGACGACAAGAACCCGCGCCGCATTCACATTTACATGCTGTCGTACGAACGCCACGCACTCATCGGGCACTGGGTGGTGGATCGGTAGATTCACTCCGGGACGATGGCTTCGGCTTCGATTTCGACGAGCATATCGGGGTCGATGAGCTTGCTGACTTCGACCATTGTTGTGGCGGGGCGTGTGGTGCCGAAGACTTCGCCGTGGGCTTTGCCGACCTTTTCCCAGTCGGCGATGTTCGTCAGGTAAATGCGCGTGCGGACGACGTGTTCGGGTTTTGCGCCGGCTTTTTCCAGTGCCGAAACGATCGTTTTCAAGGTCTGCACGGTCTGTGCGTACGGGTCGCCTTTGCCGACGAGGCCTTCCGGCGTCGATGCGGTGCTGCCCGATACGTGAACGAACGGCCCGACCCGCACGGCCCGCGAATAGCCGATGATCGGCTCCCACTTGCCGCCGGTGCTGATGTTCTCGCGCTTCATGATTGCTCCTTGTTTATTTCGAACGGGTTTTTGTTTCAATTAGCCGCGACGCGCAGGCTTTGCGTAGCGGAGCGCGTGGACTTCACCCATTATCCAGACAATCCCGCCGAATCGGGGTGATGCGCACGCGCTCCGCTACGAAGACTCCGCGTCGCGGCTAATTCCAGAATATCGGCGAACGCACTCAACGTGCGATCTGGCCCGGCGGCGGTTGGCGATTCTTGGCCGGTTGCGCCTCCGGGTACGAGCCAGACGCGCATTCCGGCGGCCTTGGCCGTGTGGACATCGACCGCCATATCGCCGATGTACACCGACTCCGCCACGGTCGTGCCGAGCCGCTTCACGCCTTCGAATAACATCGCCGGATCGGGCTTCGCTTTGCCAACATCTTCCGGCCCGAGCACGACCGGGAAATACTCGTTCAAGCCGAGATCCTTCACCAGTTGTTTCGTGAAACAGACCGCCTTGTTACTACACACCGCGAGCAAGTAGCCACGCTTGTGGAGTTCGATCACCGTCTCGCGGACGCCCGGAAACAGTTTCGTGCCGGCTGCCATCACCGAGGGATGGTGCGCGTGATACGCGGCGACGGCATCGGCGGTATTTGCCTGCGGGGCCAGCGTTTGCATGAGGTTCGCGAGGCCGAGGCCGACGTGTTCGCGGACGGTGCTTTCGGGGATTGCGGGCAAACCGTAGATGCCGCGAACGTGATTCGTACTGGCGGTAATGGCCGCGAAACTGTCCGCGAGCGTGCCGTCGAAATCGAAGAGAACCGCGCGAATCGTCATACCAAATCTCCGGCGTATCGTGCCAGAGTTATCGTATGAATTACAGCATGGTTCAAAAAACGGTGATTTCGGGTCGCAATTCGTCCTTCGTTCTTCTTCTTTTCTGGTAGCCGCAGGTCTTTAGCCTGCGCGGGGGCAAATACCCTAAAAAACCAGTCGTGGCGAGTCTTCGAGACGCGACACAATCGACCAGAATGTTCATTCCGAGCGCATGAACCGTCGTGTTTCGATGACTCACCACGACCCTCAGCGATTGCTCGTGGCAAACGCAGGCTAAAGACCTGCGGCTACCAGAATTGGACTCTGCTAATCGTGGCGGAGTGCGTCGATTGGGTCGAGCTTTGCGGCGCGGCGTGCGGGGTACCAGCCGAAGAGGATGCCGACGCCCACGGAGACGCCGAGCGCGAGGAAGATCGATTTC
>JAYSKW010000188.1:0-1183 GCA_043726085.1 Limnoglobus sp. | reverse complement strand
GCGGGGTTGCTCCTCAGCGAACACAACGTCTTGATTCTCGACGAACCGGGTAACCACTTGGACGGTCTGGTTATCCGCAAGGCTCGTGTAAACGTGCTGGGCGTAAACGCCGACATCGCAGCCGTAACCCCAACGGACATCGCCGGAGATCGGTTTCAGCGAATCGACGATCGTCCGCAGGAACGTCGTTTTGCCTTGACCGTTATCGCCGACAATCGCGACGCGGGCACCGTGATCGAGTTCCCACTGAATGTCCGACGCGATTTGACGCTCCGGGTAACCGATGGCAAGATCGCGGCAACGCAGTGCCAGCCCCTTACGTGGGGTGATGCGTGGCGGCCGAATGCGTGCCATCGGTTCGTCCGAACCGACGGTGATGAACTCGAGTTTCTCGAGCGCCTTGGCCTTCGATTGCGCGAGCTTGGCGGTCGAGGCCCGTGCTTTGTTCCGCGCGATGAAGTCTTCGTACTGGCGCTTCTTGGCCATCGTCGCTTCGTTCGTGCGTTCGTCTTGAGTGCGCTTTTCCTGTTGAAATTCCAGATACGCATCGATCTTGCCGGGGAACGTCGTGAGCTTCCCACGCGAAATATCGAGCGTATGGTTGCACGTTGCGCCGAGGAATGCGCGATCGTGCGAGACGATGAGGCACGCAGCCCGGAAACTCTTGAGGAAGTGTTCGAGGAGAATTTGCGTACGCAAGTCCAAGAAGTTCGTCGGTTCGTCGAGCATCAGCAGATTCGGTTCGTGAAGCAGCAGTGCCGCCAGTTTCACGCGCGTCTGCCAACCGCCGGAGAGTTTATCGATGGGGCCATCGAGGTACCCGCCTTTTAGCTCGAACTGCCCCGCGATTTCGCCGCATTTCCAGTCGGGTTGACCGCTGTCGCGCATCAGGAACTGGAGTGCGGTCTCGTTCGGCAGGAACGGATCGTGCTGGCGCAGGTAGCCGAGGCGGAGGTTGGGGTGGCGAATGACTTCGCCGCTATCGAGTTCTTCTTCACCGAGGAGAACGCGTAGCAGGGTGCTCTTGCCTGCGCCGTTTCGTCCGACGAATCCGACTTTGGTATTGTCGCTGATGACGGCATCCGCGTTATCGAGCAACATTTGAGAGCCGTAACTCTTGCACGCTTTTGAGATTTGAAACAGAGTCGCCATCGTGACGCTTACCCTCGAAACAGCGGAGGCT
>JAYSKW010000187.1:0-4641 GCA_043726085.1 Limnoglobus sp. | reverse complement strand
AGCCGCGCCGCGTAGTCTTCGGAGCGAAGCGCGGCCAGGCTGTATCGAACGACAGCACGATTTCGCGAAAGTTCGCGCCCCGCGCTTCGCTACGCATAGCCTGCGCGGCGCGGCTTAACGGGGAATGAGCCTTACGGCATTAACACGCCGGCGACGGCGGCGTTGACGAGCGTGGCGAGGAAGCCGCCGAGCAGCGCGCGGAAGCCGAGACGGGCGAGGTCGCCGCGACGTTCTTTGGCCATCGCGCCGATTCCGCCGATCTGGATGCCGATCGAGCTGATGTTCGCAAAACCGGTCAGCGCGTAGGTGGCAATTGCATACGAACGGGTCGACATTCCGGTTTCCGTACCGGGCTTGAACAGGCGCGTCATTTGATCGAACGCGATGAACTCGTTGCCAACGAGTTTGACGCCGAGAAGCTGTGCGACTTTCGGCACATCGGCGGCATCGACGCCCATGATGTGCGCCACCGGCGCGAAGACGTACGAGAAGAACGCCTCGAGCGACCACGCGGGATTAAAGTAGCCGATACAGGCATTCGCCATCGCGATGAGTGCCAGGAACGCGATTAGCATCGCGACGATGTTGATCGCAAGCATCATGCCATCGGACGCCCCGGCGGCGGCGGCATCGATCACGTTCGCGTGCGGTTTCTCGCCGAAGATCTTCACGTCACCGCGGGTTTCTGGCACTTCGGTTTCGGGGTACAGGATTTTAGAAATGTAGAGCGTGCAAGGGGCGGCCATCACGCTCGTCGCCAATATCGACATGGCGGCGTTCGGGATACCGGCCTTGGTCATAATGTCGATGTAGATCACCATCACGCCACCCGCGATCGTCGCCATGCCGCCGATCATAATCGCGAGCAGTTCGGATTGCGTCATCTTCGCGATGTACGGTTTGACGATCAGCGGCGCTTCGGTTTGACCCATGAAGACGTTCGCCGCCGTCGAAAGACTCTCGGCCCCACTGACGCCTTTTTCGCCCATCAGCTTGACCATCCATCTGGCGAATACCCAGACGATCACTTGTAAAATTCGCAAGTGATACAGCACGCTGAACAGCGCCGCCACGAAAATGACGGTACAGGTGATGGTGATCAAGAACGGCACACCCGTCTTCGCGCCGAACGCGCCGTCCATCGATTTTTCGCTCCCGAGCGGGCCGAAAATCCAACTGCCCGCCATACTGTAATCGACGCTTTTCGTAATGACTTGCCCGGCTGAATCGAACGCATCGCGAACGGGTTCGACTTTCAAAATGAGCATTGCGAACGCGATTTGCATCAAGATACCCGCAATCACGACGCGGCGATCGATCGCACGGATGTCCCTTGAAAACAAGAACGCCACTGCGATGAGCGTCGGTACCCCGATGAGCGCCCGCATCCGCGGATCGGTAATCGCGTAGCTTGCAGCGAACAGCGCGGCAATGATCACCGCAACTGCGGCACGAAGCGGAAATTTCATGGGCGTAACTCGGGGACGGGTGGTTCGGAATCTCACTTACCGATCGCGTTCAACAGGCTTTCTTCGTCGCGCGGCAGCGACCACGCGGACAGATGGAGTTCAAATTTCGCCGCGTCTTTCGGCTCGGGTAACCGCAAGATTGCGGACCAGCCGCCGCCCGCTTTCGGCACGAACTGCCAGACGGTATCGGGTGGCCCCGCGGTCAGCATCAGCACCATCGCGCGGTCGCCGTCGGGTAGCACGAGCTTCGCGCCGATGGCGGGGGCTTCGGGTTCACTGCCCTTCCAGTTGATGGCCAACTTCGTGCCACTCGGTGCGTAAATGCGCGGCTCGCCGTTCGTGCTACCGGCGTTCAGCCACGTCGTTCGATTCGCGGGAACTTCGGCGAGTATCCGACGCGAAATGCCCGAAGCCACCGAGGCTTTGATCGGCACGGGAGTATCGGCGATGACGATCTCGCCTTTCTCGGTGTCGTTACCAACGCGGTAACGGAACGTCGGATTTCCGCTCGAATCCAAGGTGTAACTGTCGAACTGCACGTGGCGTGGGCCTTGGTAGATTTTCTCAAGTGGCACCGGCGAACCGTACGAATAATCGCTGGCTCGCTTCGCGAAGTCGGGTACTTTGCGGCTACTCGTGAGGCCCCATGGGTTGCCTTGCGGCGCGTTATAAAACTTCGGCCCGAGCCGCTTCGCGGGTGCCCCACCGCGATTGTCCCACACCGGCGAGGCATCGAGGAAGTTGCCCTCCCACGCGTAACTGAGGCGGCACTGTTCGGCATCGAACACCGCGTTCACGCCACCCGGATAACCGATGGCGATCGCCTTCGTTCCGGCCCCATCGGGCATGAAGGTTCGCAGCATCTCGGGGCGATTTGTTACCTTCAGTATCAAGCCTTTGGGCGGCTCCATCCCGGCGGGTAACGGCAACCCTGGCCCGAGCGAAAAGTACGCCCAGAGTGCTTCGATTTGCGCATCGGCGTTACCGTTGAGAATGCCCGCGAAAGCGGAGATGCCGTTGTTGAAGTTCTGCGGCATCCGCGTTCCCGGCGTAATGCGTTGCGGGTTGTGCATCCAGCGCGAGTTCCATTCGAGGCGGACCCGTTCGGCGGTGCGTGCGAGGTCCGGCCCGCGTGTGCCACCCCCGACGAACCCGCTAATGTCGTGGCAACCAATGCAGCCGAGGCCTTCTTTCCCAGCGAGTTTGCGGCCCGCCTCGACTTTTGCTGACGTGTATTCGACCTTGGCATTTGAAGAATCGGGGACGGTCCCTTCGGCGTGCGCGAACGCTTCGGGCAGGTGGCCGACGTTGCCTTCGCCGTATTGCGGCATCCGCACGTTCATCCAAGGTCGCGCTCGACCACCCTGAACGAGCACCGATTTCAGCCAACTCGTTTTCGACTTGTGCCCGATACTCGTGAGACGCGGCGGTTGCACATCGTCGGCGTTTTCCGCATTCTCAAGCTTCTTCATCTGTTCGCCGAGTTCGGTACCGATACCACCCTCGCCATCGCGCTGGTGGCAGTTCAGGCAATTGAATCGCTTGAGTGCGGTGCGAACCTGGTACGCGCTGGAAATGGCGTTCGTCGTTTGCGATGTCAGGAACGCGGCGATAGCCGAACGCTGTGCCGCATCGAAGGCATACACCGGCGTCTTGTCGGCAAGCGGTTTTTCACTCAGGCAGCCGCTCGTCGGTTTCGTTCGCAGGGTGGCCAGCCCGACGACCGCGGCGTTCGGTAACGGTTTGCCAGCCACTTCGACGGTATGGCAATTCGTGCAACCCTTTTGCGTTAGCAATCGTTTGCCGACGTCGCGCCATTGGTCGCTCACCTTCAATTTATCGAACGCTTCCTTATCCCGTTTTGGTGTGAATGCGGACGGGGAAAGTTTCGGCGTCGGGACTGTCATGCGGTCGAGCGTGTCGTCGGTGGTGCGGCAAAGGTGCCTCGCGATGTCGCGGGCTTCTGCGCCGTTCAACATCATGTTCGGCATCCGGCCGTGCGGGTTCGACTTCAACGGGTCGAGCAAGTAGGCTTGTAGTTCTTCTGGTTTCATCTTGCTGCCAAGTGCGCCGAGCGAATACAGCGATTGTGCGCCGGTACTCGTACCGAGGCCGTAGAAAGTGCCACGGGCGTCGATCGCGGTCGGCTTGTCGTCCTCGTCGTCTTCGGATTTTTTCGCGGTGGCCGCCAGTTGTTTGCCGTGACAGGCCGCACATCCCGTGGTCGTGAAAAGCTTCTGCCCGTTCGCGATGCTCTTCGAATATTCGTTGGAAATCGAAGGCATCCGCGTTTCCGCCATCGGCCCACCGAGCGACGTGAGGTATTGCACCACGGCGTAGCGTTCGGCTTGGCCCGTGGCATCGTCGACGAACATCTTCGGCATCGTCGTGTGGGGGCGAAGTTTCGCGGGGTCGGCGAGCCACGCATCGAGCCAGCCGGGGTAGACTCGCTTGCCAATGGCGCTCAGGTTCGGCCCGCGACGATCGACGAACGCTTTCGCTTCGTCCGGACTGACAGCGGCATGACACTTCACGCACGCATGTTCCTCGAACAAGAAGCGGCCACGATCGTAAATGTCGACTTGCGCGTCGGCAACATTCGCGGTGCGGCCGAAGAAAAAGTACGGCACCGGCTCTTGGCGAAACCCCGGCCCCTGCCAGAGCAGTTCGATGCGGTGTGCGTCTTTACCCGTGAGTTCATACGTGGCGGTGAACGTCAGAATCTTCGCGGGAAGCAGCAACTCCAGGCCGACGTGGATCGCTTCGCCGGTGGCATCGCCTTTGACATCGAGTGCTTTGAACACCTCCGCACCATCGGACAGCGTCACGTTCAACGTGCCATTCGAGGCACGGGCTGCGAAGGTGTATTTTCCCTGCGTGACGATCTGAATGTACCCGCTCCAGACGATCTTCCTCGCACTCGGCTCGCCCACCGGTATCGTGATGCCAACGCCCGGAACGATTTGGGTGACGTGACTCGTCATCGTCAGGCCGGGTTTTAGGTCTTTACGCTCGACCGCAAAACCGGTCGTAGCCATCGCGAGCAAGGTTACGGCAGCAAGGGTATATCGGTTCATGCGGTATGGTTGCCGGTGGGAGTCGCAGTTTCGCTGTAGTGGATAGTACGATTATGCGGACGGCAAACGAGATCGCAAGTCGAATCGGCCATCGC
>JAYSKW010000186.1:0-8711 GCA_043726085.1 Limnoglobus sp. | reverse complement strand
TGACGGATCGCCCCGATTCCGTCGCGAAGGAAGCCATCCTCGAGCGGTCGTTCGCGTCGCAGATCGGACAACTCGCGAGAAGCAAAAACATGTGGTTATTCGGTGGGGTGCAATTCGGCACGAACATTGGCTGGGTGACGCTCGTCACACTCATGCCATCGTACTTGAAAGAAGTGTTCGCAGTCGAGGACGCCAAAATCGGGCAGATGCAATCGTCCGCCCTGTTGACCGGCTGCGTCGGTATGATCGCGGGGGGAATCATCACCGATTACGCCTTCCGGAAGTACGGTCCGCGTTGGGGGCGTTCGGGGCCGATTGGGTTCGCACTCATCGGCTGCAGCATCTGTTGCATGATCGTGCCGAACGTCGTCGAACCGTGGCACGCGGTGATGGCACTCGGTGCGATGGCGTTATTCGTCGATATCAGCAATCCCTCGACGTGGGCATTCGCGCAAGACGTCGGCGGCAAGAACGTCGGTGCCGCACTCGGCTGGGGCAACATGTGGGGCAACCTCGGTGCGGCGCTTTCGCCGAGCTTATTGACGGAAGTGAAGATCCACTTCGGCTGGAACAACGCATTTTTCGTCTGCGCCGCCGTGTTCGCATATGCCTCCGTCCTCGGTTTTATGCTGAATTCGAGCAAAACGATTGCGGATGAGGTGGAGGCGGGTTCATAATCAACGCTGGGTAGCCGCGACTCTACTCGTCGTCGTCTTGCGTTTCGAGTTTTAGCGGTTGCCAGACGTGCGGGCGGTCGAGCGGTTCGATGCGTAGCTTCTCGACGCCGTCCTGAAAGACGCGCGTCGTACCCGACGATTGACTCACGCAGAAGGCAATCGCCTTCGTTTTCTTGCTGACGGCGGCAGCGGAGAGATGGCGACTGCCGAAGCCTTTCGGCAGGTCGATGCCGTCGGTCGGCACATCGAGATACACGCATGCCGCTTCGGCGATGCCGTCGCGGTCGATGACGATCGCACCGTCGAGTTTTGCGATCTCTTTAATTTGCTCGCGCACATCGCGGCGACGAATATCGCGTTCCTTTTTGGTGTAGCCTCGGAACGGGTTGAAATTCCGGAACTTCGACATCGTGTGAACTTTGCGCGAATCGCCGACGACGATAATCGCGCCGGTCGGGTGGCCTTCGCGGCCCTCGCGGCCGATTTCGGTGGCCAATTCGACGACGTATTTCAGCACGTCTTGCGGCACGGACGTTCCGAGTTTACGCAAGTCTTGCGAGGTCATTTTCTCGAGGTGTTCGCCGAGGTGAATCACGCTCAGGCTGTCAATCGGTTCGGGGGCATCGACCATGCTCGCGATGCCGTTGTAGAGCACGACGACGTGCGCGCCGGGTTTGAGTTGCTCTGCCGTTACGGCTTTCAGCAAAGCGTTGCTCATTCGTTCTTGCGTCGGCAGCGGATCGGGGTCGAGGTCGATGACCGTCCAGTTTTCTTTCTCGCGAAGGTGCTTCACGTAGGCCGGATTTTCGGCGGCCACGAATAGCTTGCACCCGAACAGCTTCTCTGCGACTTCGTCCCAATCGAGCGGCGCTTCCGTAATAAGCAGCACCGCATCCGCAGGCATCCCGCGCACGAGATCGCGTGCAGCCTGAAGTAACGCGACCGTCTGTTGCGGTAAGCTCATGCGATTACGACCGTGTAGTTCCGCGCATCCGAGACATGTTGCTGCAATCCTATACCACACGCCACGGGAATCGAACAACGAGCGATGCTTTTCCGGAAATTGTTTCGCGCGGAAGACACCGGGTTCATCCTGTGGAGTCTCATGCGATCCGGCCGGGCGGCACGTATCGATGTAAATATTCAGTGATTGCAAATCGATCGACAACTCGTTATGATGAACAATCAAAGGTGTATTTGTAGCATGATCTCGGGAGAATGAATGAACTGGGAACAGTTGGGCATCGCCTATGCCATCACCTTCGGCTGGGCCATCGTAGGTTCCGTATCGATGGGAGTGGGTGTATTTTTGGCGTTGAGGATATTCACGCTGGCAACGCGAGGAATCGACGAGTGGAAGTTGATAAAAGAAGGCAACATACCCATGGCGATTATTCTGGCCGCACTCATCATCGCAATCGGGCTGGTTGTCTCTTCAATTACGCGAACGGGAGGTGGATAACCATGACTTTTTTCGTGCGAATCCTTTTCGCAATGCTCTGTTTGGCGATGAGTCATGTCGTTGCCCAGGCCGGCGGCAAATCTGTAAGTGTTCAGGGTTACACAAGAAAAGACGGCACCCACGTTGCTCCTTACATGCGTAACGCGCCAGGCATGGGAAGTAGCATTCCGACACCTCGGTTCGATGCCCCAAGCGGACCGCGTTTGGAACCGAGAACCACGGCGAGAGGCCAAGAAATCGCAAATACCGCTGAATTCAAACCCGCGCCTGCACCTGCAATTCGCCCATTGGCATCTTATGTCCAAGCCAAAATCAAAAACGTGAATACTGAAGTACGCAGTGTTCGAGTCTCAAGGCCATTGTTTGTCAGTAGCTCGAAACGCAAGATCTCGTCGAAGGCGTTACTCGTGATCGAATTGGCGGTGTGTCTTGATCAAGCCGATAAACCAGTCCGATTTCTCACGTTTGCCGGACCAAAAGTGACTCTGAAGAACCAGAAGAACCGTAGTTTCAAACACATCGAAACCGACGACGAAGGGCTATTGCCGAATGGCAGACGAACGGAACTTTCCGATTTAGGAACGGGCAAAATTGTCGACCCTCTCGTTTTTGAGGTGCCAGATGACTTCACGGAAGAATTGAAACTTGAGGTGTTCTGGGAGTATGCTGGCAACGAGCCGATTGTATTTCTCATTCCTTCGTCACTGATTGTCAAATGAGGTGTACAACGCCGATTTTCGATGTTCGAGTTGAAATCCGGGTTGATTACGCACAAATGAGTTATTGCTTTAAGCATTTTAATAAAGATGTAAACGGGGCACAACTATGTCAATACGAACACTGCTTGCAATTCTCTTCTCATCGCTGCCAGTTGCGGCTCAGGACTACAAACAACCTTCAAAGGAAGATATAGCGACCATCAAGGCCGCAATCGTTAAAAAGGCCGCAGATGGGCCAGAGACGTTAAAAAAAGAGCTGGATGTCGCCAAATCACTCATCAAGCGATACGAAGGGTACAGACTGAACCCGAACGCAATGCCGATCGATCAACAACCGATGCTTGGCCCAATCGAATTCCCATCGCACTCAAGCCAAAAAACGGCATTGGATGAACAGCGAGCGTTGCTTGCGGATCGACAAACAAAACTGAAACTCTTGCCCACAGACCCAAGTGCGATTCTCGACTCGATTCGCTCGGATTCTAAACAAAATGGCAAAATCATCTATGGCACAATGAAGCAGAAAAGCCTGGCGATGTTCGACATTGCCGAAGACGGGCGGTGGATTCTCCAGCACTCGTACACATCGCCATCAATCAATTTCAGCGGGGCTGGTTTCGCTCGTTCTATGGGCGATAGTGAATCGAAACGTATTGAATACTATCGAGTGAAGCCTGTTGGTATCGCAAAGCCAAAAGCGAAACAGTCTATGCTCGGGAAGCTACCTGGCGCGTACGTGGTTGTGTCTCAAGAACATCGCATCAAGAATGTGCGCATGCAATCGGACGAATGGATGTGGGATATTGAGATCATTGAAGTTACACCTGCCGAGGTCGAAGCCGAGCGATTGAAGAAGTAGAGGCCGCCCCACGATCGGATGCCGCTGCGACCCCATTCGGGGTCGTCGGAATGTGGCATATGCTCCTCGGGTGCGCGAAGCGTGACCGAAGGCTAATGGATGTAATTCCTCCGGGATAAAGACAGACAAAACCCACCGCAGGAAATTCGATGAGTGACGATCACATTCCTGCCCCGCGCTTCGCTGCGCAAAGCCTGCGCGGCGCGGCTAAACGAATCCTCACCCACACGATTCCTGGAAGTCAAAAAATCGGAGACGATCCGACGTAAGTCGATTTTTGCATCGTGCACGGAGTGACACAAAAATGTCGATGTTGGTCGATTTTATGTCGATGTCGGTCGATTTTCGGTCAATGTTGGTCGATTTTAGGGCGCATCCGGTCGATTTTTTACCGGGTCTTTCCGCGAGTGTCGAACGGACGTCTCTCGACATAACCCACCACAAACGTGAGAGATACGACAAACCGACCCGTTAAGCATCGGCGATTTGCGATCAAAAAGGGGCATTTTGAGACCCAAAAAACGACAAAAACACGATTTTGGAGCCTCCGCAATTGTGAGTTACGTCGATTCCAAGCGTCGCACTTCGACCAAATTATCGAAGAACGTGCCGCCGTCGCCGAAATCGGTACCGGCGGTGCTGGTGAGGGCGTTGCAGTTTTGGCCGTCGGGCGTGTACTGCGACCACCAACAGCCCGTGGTGACGACGACGCCGGGCTTCACGGTTTCGGCCACGACGGCTTTCGCCTGAAACTGCCCGCGATCGTTGACGATCCGCACCGCGTCGCCATGCGTGATGTTCCGGGCTGCGGCATCAATCGGGTGAATCTCGACCATCGGCTCACCGGCTTCGTGACGCAGGCTATCGATGTTCACGAACGTCGAGTTTAGGAACGACGGCGACGGTGGCGTCAACATCTGGAGCGGGTAGCGTGCCGCGAGTTCGGGCGTCGTTTGTGGGTCTTCGTGCGGCGGGTGATAGTACGGCAACGGATCGCGCCCCGCAGCCGCTTCGGACGGGCTGAACAGATGGCACTTCCCGCTCGGCGTGCCGAAGCCACCGTGGGCGAACGGCGTGAAGCTCTCCGGCAAGTTCAATCGTTTCGCGCCATCGACGATGTCTTCGAGCGCAATCCCCGCGAACGCACCATCGGTCGGCATCGATTGCCGCGCCAGTTCCTCATCGCTGATCTCGAACAGTTCGCTCGGGAAATTCAGTTCCTTTGCGAGTAGCCGAAAGATTTCCGTGTTCGGTTTGGCTTCTGCCAAAGGCGCAATCGCGGCCGGGTTGGCTTGCACATAGAGGTGCCCGTAACTGCTGTGAATGTCGAAATGCTCGAGTTGCGTCGTCGCAGGCAGCACGATGTCCGCATATTTTGCGGTGTCGGTCAGGAAATGTTCGAGCACGACGGTGAACAGATCTTCGCGACGCAGCCCCTTCACGACACGCGATTGATCGGGGCAAACCGAAGCGGGATTCGAGTTGTAGACGACGAGCATCTGCACCGGTGGGCCGGGCAGTTCGCCGTTCAGTGCCTCGGCTAACTTCACCATGTTGACGGTGCGCGTGCCCGGTCGAATCCGGTCCGGGCGTTCGAGCGAAGCCTGGTCGAACGGGAACAGTTTGCTGCTACTGAGGAACGCCCCCGCGCCGGGGTAACGCCAGTCGCCGGTGATCGCGGGCAGGCAGCAGACGGTGCGTACGGCCATGCCACCGCCGCCGTGGCGTTGCAGCCCATAGTTCAGGCGAATCAGTGCTGGACCGCCGAATAACTCTTGCGATTGGCCATATTCTTTGGCGAAGCGTTCGATGTCCGCAACGGGTAGCCCCGTGATGTACGACACCTTCTCCGGCGTGTATTCCTCCCGAACTCGCCGTTCGAGTTCGCTCGCACCGAGGCAAAATTCGTCCAGATACGCGCGATCTTCCCAGCTTTCGCGAAACAAAATGTGCATGACGCCGAGCGCCAGCGCAGCATCGGTACCGGGGCGGATCGGGATCCACCAATCGGACTTCTCCGCAGTCACGGAGCGGTACGGATCGATCGTCACGATCTTCGCGCCGCGCTTCCGGGCTTCGTGTTCGATCACCCAGAAATGCGCATTCGTAACGACCGTATTTGAACCCCAATTGACGATATACCGGCAATTGATGGCGGCTTCGGGATCGACGACGGCACGTTTGCCGACACCGAGCGTGACTTCGCAGCCGATGCTTCCCGCCGTGGCGCAGATCGTACGATCCAGCAACGACGCACCGAGTTGGTGGAAGAAGCGGCGATCGAGGCTCGAACCCTGAATCTTGCCCATCGTGCCGGCGTAACTGTACGGCAAAATCGCTTGGGGGCCGTGTTCGGACTGCGCGATGGTGCGAATTCGCGCGCCGATGGTGCGAATCGCTTCGTCCCAACTGATGCGTTCGAAGCGACCTTCGCCTTTCGGCCCGATGCGCCGCATCGGGTACTTCAAACGTTCCGGATGGTAGACTCGTTCGAGGTAGTGGTTCACTTTGCGACAGAGGAACCCCTGCGTGAACGGGTGGTCGGGGTCACCGCGGAGTTTGACCGCCACGCCGGTCTGAGTGTCCACCGTGACGACCATTCCGCAAGTATCTGGACAATCGTGCGGACAGACGGCTTTGACGGTTTTCAATTCGGATCGCATGGGAAACTCCTCGTTCTGTGGTCAGAATACGGGATTTCCGCGCGATTCGCGATGGCGTTCGACGGCGAGCGTTCGATAAAAAACCGAAAAAAGTGACCGAAGGAGTTGCGATATGGTTACACCCGTCGCAAGATTGTCTACATTGCATTGAGATTGACACGCGAAACGTCCGGACCTTTATCTACTTGGAACAGGTTCGCAATCATGCCCGCGCCTGCGAATACTGCCGAATTCGTCGACTTCGTCCGCAAGAGCGGGCTGGTGAACGACGACCGTTTGACCTCCGAAATTGAGCGATTCACGAATGAATCGCTGCCGCTCGATACGATTGACGAGACGGCGGCTACGTTCATTCGCGAAGGGTTGATCACCAAATTTCAGTCGAAGCAGCTCAAACTCGGTCGGTACAAGCGGTTCATGGTGGCGGGTAAGTATCGCTTACTCGAACTCATCGGCGTCGGCGGCATGGGTGCGGTGTACCTTTGCGAGCACGTCTTCATGAAGCGGCTGGTGGCCGTGAAAGTGCTGCCACTCGAAAAACTCAGCGACCCGTCGAACCTCGAGCGATTCTACCGCGAAGCGCGTGCGGTCGCGGCGATGGATCACCCGAACCTCGTTCGCGCCCACGACATCGACAAAGCCGAGAACTTGCACTTCCTGGTGATGGAGTACGTCGACGGCGCGAGTATGCAGGAGATCGTCGCCCGATTCGGCCCGATGGACCCCGTGCGCGTGGCGCATTACATCGCGCAATCGGCTGTAGGGCTGCATCATGCGAACGATCTCGGCATGGTTCACCGCGACGTGAAGCCCGGCAACGTGCTGCTCGACCGCACCGGTACCGTGAAGCTACTCGACATGGGTTTGGCACGCTTCTTCAACGATAAAACCGACAACCTCACCGCGAAATATGACGACAAATGCGTGCTCGGCACCGCCGATTATCTCGCGCCCGAACAGGCACTGAGCAACGTCGTCGATATTCGGGCCGACATCTACGCGCTGGGTGGAACCTTCTACTTCATGCTCACGGGGCAGTCGCCGGTTCCGGAAGGCACAATCGCACAGAAGCTCGTTTTCCATCAGACGTCCGAACCGCAGTCGGTCAACGATTTCCGCGACGATGTGCCACCCGGCATGGTCGAAGTGTTGAAGAAAATGCTGCGGAAGCGGCCAGAAAACCGCTACCAGACGCCGATCGAAGTCGCGGAAGCACTCGCCGAGTGGGCCGATTTGCCGATCGAAGCCCCACCCGAACACGAGATGCCCGAACTGTGTGCGGTGGTTCTCGCACTCGCCGGGCATTCGGCAGACAAAGTGAAGTCGGGCGCATCGAGCCGCGGGGGCGCACGAGGCCCGCGCCGCGGTGGCGCGAGTTCAAACAAATACGATGTCACACCCGACAAAAACGGCCCGCGTACGCCGAACGTACAAGTCGGTGCCGACTACGATCAGGCGACGGTGCCCACGATGCGTTCGAGCACGACCGAACCGCTGAAAGGCTCCAACTCGAACGCAGCCCCCGACGCGATTGCACGTATTCCTCGCGGCTCGACGAGCAAAGCCAAAGCCCTTGCCCCGCCGGTGAAATCCACAACTCAATCGCGGCTCTGGCTCGTAGCCGCGATCCTGCTCGGCATCCTCGTGTTCGCATCGATTGTCGTCGGTGCCGTCTACTTCGCACGGTAATTTCGCCTCTCACAATCGACGTAAGTCGCAATTCTCGATGCTCAAAAACCGGTTTTTCGGGTGTTTTTGCGTCTCAAAATGCCATTTTTGATCGAAAATCGCTGATCTGTTTCGATTGATTTTGCCGTATCCTGAATTCCTGTTGCGGGTTGCGTCAAGGGTCATCGTTTCGACACTCGCTGGAAGTACCGTCCGTTTCGCGACCGAAATCGACCGAAAATCGACCGGACGCGCCTTTTCTATGTCATTTGCGCGCATTTCTATGTCATTTGGCGACAATTCTATGTCACTCCGTACACATCGCGATTTCCGACTTACGACAGATCGCCAGCGATTTTTTGACTTCGGGAATTCGTGTGGATCGGGGTAACAATGGCTAACAAACCAATCGGGCTAACAAAATCGTTTCTGCCGCGAGTAGTTTATACAAAGTCGTACAATGCACTTCAGTGGACGAAACTCACCCGAAAACGGGGCGGTCGCGTGATCGATGCATTTCAGACTCTCATCGAAAACCTTGCGAATGGCCTCGATGTCCCGATCTGGGACGTGAAAGCGGTCATCGCGATTACGCTCGTTAGCATCGTGTGCGGGTTGGTTGGCTCGCTCGTCGTCGGCAACCGCATGGCGTTCTTCAGCGAT
>JAYSKW010000185.1:0-20243 GCA_043726085.1 Limnoglobus sp. | reverse complement strand
GCGTCGCTTCGGCCAATCGCACGTCGGTATCGGCCACGTCGTATTCGTCCTTTGAAACGGCCTTGTTCGCAAACAAATTCTTCTTCACCTGGAAGCGTCGCTCGGCATCTTCGAGGCCGACCGATGCCCGTTTCACGATCGGGATCCGCGTCAAATCCAACTCGCCGACCGGCAGTTCCGTCATGTCGAGCTTCGCCAACTCGGCCGCAAATGCCTGCTTCGCTTCCGCAACGGACAGCACGTAGTCCGTCGCGTCCAGTTCGAGCAAAACCGACCCCGGCACTGCGATGTCGCCGACATCCGCACGGATCGAAAGCACGCGACCTTCGACCTTCGGCGCGAGTGTTATTTCTTCAAAACCGTTGAGCGTGCCGACGGTATCGACACTACGGCGAATCGCGCGGACCTGGACCGGCGCAGCCGTGACCGCGATGGCGGGCACGTCGGCGCTCGTTGCGGTTGCAGCGTCCTTTTTCGCGCAACCAATCGTTGCGAACGCGAGCACCCCAGCAGCAATATTCCCCATCAATCGCTTCACGATGGCCTCGATTTCTTATTGGACTGACAATACACGGTCATTCGTCGGAAAATGGGCCGCGAAAGAACCAAGATTTATCGGGAATCTGGTACTTTACCTTCATCGCGGGGTCTGAGATGATCATTCCGTCATCGGCAACGGACCGCATGGCGAAGTCGTGTAGTGTCGTCGTCAACAACGTTCGTTCGACCGGATAGGGGGCTTTGCCGGTGGCGAAGAACTCCTCGATTTGAAACGTCAGTGCGTCGAAGAACCGCGCACCCGGCGGGGCTGGCAGCACGAACAGTGTGGAATGCAGTTTCGGATCGCCCTTCAGTTTCACTGCGGCGGTGATATCCGCCACGTAACCGGGAAGATGTAGTAGCGTTCCGCGGGTTCCGTCGGCGTATTCGATGAGGATCGCCGTCGGCTTCTCGACGTGATCCCGCGGCGTTCCGTAATCGCGGCTGGCACTTCTTCGCAACGCGGCCTCGGCAAGATCTTTGTTCCATACGCCGCGATCCCACGCTTTCCAAACCGCATCGCCGGTGAGCGTCGTCAGGCTTTTCACTCCACTCTCGCCGCCCTTGCGGCGTTCCATCAGACATTGCAGCGTTTCCATCGCGTGGAAATCGTAAATGTCGAGGTCCGCATAGAAGCAGACGACCGCTTCCTCGACTCCCGCGCCGAACGGGAGTTCCCACTCCGGGCGTCTCCAAGTTACAGGCAACGACGACCCCGCCATCAGTGGAAAGCCTATCGCCTTTGCCGTGTCGTACATCTTTCTGGCTTTGACGTGGTCGTAGGAAAGGTGCTTATCCACGAACACGGGGACGGATTTCTTCGACTTTTGGAATACGTCGAGGATCTGCTGAAAGAACTCGGCGCGCGGATACAGGATCTGGTTCTTGTCGTTCCGCGGGTATTCGCCGTGTTCGACGATCATCAAGACGCCGTCCACATCGGGGCCGCCGACCGCGTCGGCAATCGTCTCAGCAATCGCGACGCCTTTCTTCTGGGCCAATGGTCGGGCCAGATCTTGCATCCGGCCTTCGTTGTGGTACTGGTGGTTGAACTGGCGAACGACCTGAAACGGTGGTTGGTGGTGTTTGCCGTTCACCGTGTAACCGTACACGAACCTCCCGACGATGTGATAGGCGTGCGACAGCTTGAAGTACGCGCTGTTGACGGCCGCGAGCCGCTTGCGTTTGGGGTCTTCTGCCCGAACTGCCCACGGCAACGCTGCGGCCGCAATCATTCCCGCCGTCGATCCGAGTGCTTGGCGACGATTCAAGGTCACTTCTCCGCGTGGTCCACGTAGCGAACAACGAACATTCTATTCGACCAGCCGTATGGTACTTCTCGAATTGAAAAACGAAGCGACAGCCGTCTCGTTCTGGAATTGCTCAAGAACCCCCCGCTAGCAAACGCGAAGCTGCGAAAGGTCGACGTGAGTTCGCTCGATTAGCGAGAAGAGCCGATCGCCAAGAAGAACAACGCCGCTCCCGTTACTCCGGCAATAACTTCCGCAGAGCGAGCCAGCCGGGTTGCGTTTCCTTCCGCTTGACGATCGCCTTCTCGACCGCATCCGGCTTAATCGCGGCCAGTGGCTCGGGCTTGAGTTGCCCGCCGTCTTCGTCGGTCCGCACAGTCCCCGGTAGGCCGAACGCGAAAGTGGAGATGCTGTTGAAGCCGTACACGCCAGGAGCCGAATGGCAGGTGACGCACGACGCCCGGTTGGTCGCAAAGAGGTAGGCCCGCTGCGGGAACGGTCGCTCGTTGCTCTGCGGTCCGTCGAACTCATCAATCCCGTGAGTGCTAAACCCGGTATCGAAGTCGCGCTCCTCGGATACGTCGCGCAGCCCGCCCGCCTTTCCCCCGACCGACTCCGCGCGGCGCAGTTGGAATTCGGCAAACACCTGCCCGCCCGTTCCGGTGCGAAGGGCCAGCTTGTCGATTGCCTCAGGCGTGAGCGTCGGGGCGTCCGTACTCATGGCTCGCAGTTGCACGCTTTCGGTCAGCGGGCTGGCGACGACCCGCCGCGACGAGTCGATGAGCAGTGCCCGCCGCACGAGGGCGACCTCGGTCCCCTTGAGCCACTGCGGCAGCGCCGGGTTCGGCAAGTGCATGAAGCTCCGCTTGGTTTTTTCGTCGGCGTTGGGAAGCAGCAGGGGTTTGTCGAAGGCCGCGAGCGCCTTCAGGAACGCGAGCGTTTTGTCGCGACCGCCGGGCAATTTTAAGAAAATCAGGAACGTGGAGTTTGTGAAATCGCGAACGTGGAACGGGGCCGTCGGCCCCTCGGTCCGGCCAACGCTCACCCACGGGCCATCGGGCTGGAACAAGTCGGCTGGCAAATACGACCGCTTCGGCTTCTCCGCATCGAACCCCGACGCGTGCTTTTTCGCGGCGACGGTCAGCGCGTAGTTGTCCGGCAACTTGGCGACTTGCTCCGGAGTCAGGGCAAGCCGGCGGACGACCTCGGCGAGGAGACGAGCCAACTTCTTGTGTGCGTCATCCGGTTGTTTACTCGCCAGCCAGTTGGAGACGAGCCAAAGATCGCGCTGGAGAATGGCCCGCTTGAGGGGATCGTCGATTAAGGTCTCGCCGTTGTCGCGGAGAAATTCCTCCAACACAGCCACGGCGCGCTCGGCCGGCTTGCCTTCCAACAAATAATTGGAATGGTACCACAAGAGTGGCTCCAAGCGGTCGTCCCCATAGCTGCGGCCGTCCGGCCCGATCCGGATGAAGAAGGTCGCATGAACGCGGTTCCACAAATGGTCCCGATCCTTATGGAAAAGCGCCGGGGCTGGAGCTTCCTTCGGCTTCGCGAGAACTTGCGCCACCAAAACGAGGAGACCAATACAAATCAGAAGCGTCGCTGGGTACGCGGCTTGTTGGGATCGCGGATACATCGCAAGCCCCTTATCTTTACTGCCGAACGAGAATTCCTTCAAGCCGCAATGCGGACAGGATCGCCCAGATGCAGTCACTCGTGCGCTATCCCTTTTCACGCACGTTCGGCGAGTGCCACGTGTTGCGGTTCGACGTTGTGGCTGCCGCGCGGCATCTTCACCACCAGCACCGAACACGGCGCGTCGCGCATCACGCGCTCGGCCACGCTGCCCATCAGTTGGCGTTCTTTGCCGGTGCGACCGTGCGTGCCCATTACGATGACGTCGATCCCCGCATCGTCGGCATACCGCACGATCTCTTCGGCCGGATCGCCTTCCATAAAGACGTGCGTGACGGGGATTTTGGAATTGGTCGGGCGGACCGATTCGAGTTCCTTCCGCCAGAACTCGCGGTCCGCAATCGTCTGCCCTTCGACGCCCGGCGTGAAGACGTACGCGAGAACGAGGCTCGCCCGATAGTTTTCCGCCATGCCGATCGCGTGAAAATACGCGCGCGTCGAGAAGCTCGAAAAGTCGGTCGGGTAAAGAATCTTGCGTACCTGAAACATGATCGCTCTCCGTAGAGATCGCAGCGTAACAGTCGGGCGTACGGTGCTATGATACTCCATCTCGCAGCCGCACACTGTCTATCCCATCCGATTCGCGCGATGATTCAAGGGATTGTGAACATTTTCACGAAGTTATCTCGGTTCGCGGCCCGCCGTTAATCGGGAGTCGCCACTTCGCCGCCGCTGATCGTTGCCAGCGCGGGTAGAGTGGCGTCGGCACTGTAGACGAGGAATCGTACCGAACCGTCGCTGAAGGCGAAGTTCGCGCCGCCCGAGTGCAGCGACCAAAAGTGGAATGCCGAACACGGGTCGCTGGTGCGCCCGTTCTGAAATGCGTACGGGCCGGGTGGGCACGTCGTGTAAATCGGCCACGACGATACGACGTTGAGTTCGCGCACGCCGAGGATCGTGTCGATCGAACCGGCGACATCTTGCCCGACACCGGCATACCACCAGCCGAATTGCATGTCGAAGCTCGGCGGTCGCTCGCCGATCATCAGCGTGTTCGACGTGCCATCGCGAATATCGGTGAGGCGGGTTCGCGAGCGGCTGTAGAAAATGCCCGTTTTCTGCTTGTGGCTTTCACCGGTCACGCCGAGGTAGGAAAGCGGCGCGATGCGGATGTTCGTATTATCGTTGGGCCGCTTGACCTGCCACGGAACCTGCGCGCGACCATCGGACGGGCAGGCGAACGCCGCGACGGCGACATCGCGTAGGCCGTCGTGCTTGTCGCTGAATGGATTTTTGCTGATCGCGTAGCGGGCAACGGTCGCATCCCAGAGCGGCTTCTGGTCGAGGTACGGCAACAGGTGCGCCGCCCACGACAGAAACGGATACGCCGAACGCGGTGGCTCGTGAACGCTGGGAAAGCGCTCGTTAGCATCGTGGTAGAGGTGGCTCGCCAGCGCCAGTTGTTTCAGCTTATTCGCGCAACTCATGCGGTCCGCCGTCGAACGCACCTTTTGCACCGCAGGTAACAACAGCCCAATCAGAATGGCAAATATCGCCAGAACGACGAGGAGTTCGACGAGAGTAAACGCCCGCCGATGTTGTCGCAACATGGAATCTCCCCCGTTCACGAACCCGCGTTGGCGCGGCCCTTTTGCAACAAGCGAAAGATCAGGAACGCCCCCACGCCAGCCGCCCCGACGCACACGGCCACCAGCCAATAATTGATCGTACCCGGTATCGGAGCCAAAGGCGTCGCATTCGCCGCCACCTTGGCCAGTTCTTCCGCAACGTCGATTCTCGCGTTATCGCCGTCGAAGATGATCGTTTTGTCCGTGTCTTTGTCGTAGATTTTTTGGCCGGGCTGGAATCCGAAACTCTTGAGTTCAAATGCATCCAGCGGGTCGATCCGGTTGAACCGTGTCTCGATCACCTTCACGGTTTCGGAAGACGTTTCCCCATCCGAATGTGTTTCATTAAAACTGAATCCACTCAAATACCATGTGCCTTCGTAATTTTTAAGCGTGTTCTGTATCTCTGCTTTCCATTCCACTTTGCCCGTACGATCGTTCTCCCAAGTGGCCGCCTTCCGAACATTATATCCTTCCGATGGAGAGATCCATGTTATGCAGTGCATGGGAAGACTGTCGGGTGGTTTCACTTTCGCAGTCGTTGGCTCGTCCCAGCTGATTAGAATCATTTCTACACCATCGATCAATCCTTTTTCGGATTTTACATTCTCTCTCGCGACTTCACGATACCCGAATTTTCCCAACTTTGAACTTTGACGAAGAGAGTTGAGATTCAATGTGCTGTAACCGATAGTCCTTGGATCGAAAACTTGATAAAGTTGCTTGCGTACCTTCATTCCTACGCTTTGATAGGCTAGCGAAGTGATATCTCCCGTGTGTTGAAAGTCTTTGCCTTTCCCATCGTAGTTGATGCACTCGATTCGCTTGGTTGCGAGTACGGTTGAGTTCAGCTGCTTTTGAAACAGGTCGAGTCGGATGCGGTCTTTGGTGAACCAAAACTGGAAATCAGATTGAAACTCTCGCAGTTCACCAGATTTGGGGTCGCTCTTCCGATTATCGGTCATCGATCTCGATTCGAGATGCACGTAACCGTTTCGGATGGTGTGGCGGGCCGCCAGTGCTCGCATTTCAATGTCTTTCACATCGATCGCCGGTACTTGCGCTCGGCAGGGAACGCTCGCAGCAATGAAAAACAGTGTCGAGAGAAACGTGAACAAATAGAATCGCATTTTGCAATTGTCCTGAAATGCGGCCCTGTCACTGCACTCGTGTACGAATACAGGCCGCGACATGTTTCTGCTGTGCACATTGGCAAATCGACGTTTAGATCACGGTGCTTCTGGCACGCAATCAGGATTCGATGCAAATTGTTGAACTTTGAATTCTTTCGGAAAACCTGCTATGGTATCACATTGTAACGTAGCAGTATTCCATTTGCATCGAGTGATATACTTGCATACAGTCAACTCTGTCGCTGTCTTCTTGCCAGTTTTTGAAGTCGCGCTGTCGAGGCATGAAATTTTGTATCCTATTGCATCAAACAGTTGACCGTTATTGCAACGGTCCCTCTTAGATATCACTGGATTTGGAGCGTTTGGAGCAGCCTCAATAGCCTCACAGGTTTTAATACCGTAAGGAGTCCATGTATTCGAGCCAGCTGGATCGTTTTCCGCGAACCACTCTGGTGGGATAATTTTATCGCAGAGTGATGAGCCCAAAGTACAGCACGTTCCGACGGGTTCCGCCGACACGTACATCGACATCACGCAGAACCCGAACATCGACATGCAGATCAGTGAACGCATCGCAAGTACCTCCTGGAGAACAGTGACTTCATTCTTTTGGCATGGCCATCGGCATGATGGCGGGAATGCCGGCAGGACTCTGCACGATCAACGGGATCGTAACAGAAGAATCGACCGAACCGGATAGCTGCGCGGTGAGAATCACTCCGCGCAAATCGTCGTTGCTTCCGGTTGGCGTGAATTGGATTGTCGCTTCATCGCCAGCGACCGTGGCCGTAAACGTTTTGGTTTTCGCGGTCTTTTCATCGAACGACACCGACTTCAAGCGACCAGTGCGAAACCGCACGACGAGCGATGCGGCTTGCCCAGCGGTAAATTCCAACTGTCGCGGTTCGCAGATGCTTTCGTTTTTGACGGTGGCGCGCAGATGCACAGACGAAAAATCGACTTGCTCCGGGCCGTAATGGTACAAGATGCTGAGCGTTTCCTGCGAACGTCCCTTCCGCGAGCCGATATGCCATTCGTACGCCAGTTGCGTTTCGCCGCCGGGAGGGATTTCCCGTTCCGTCACCGACATTCCGGTGCAACTGCAAGTGCTCGACCATTCCAGGACGTGAATCGGCGTGGGATAGGTATTGCGGAATCGCACCGTACCCCGAAGCGTTTCGCCCTCGTAATGTTCGTTCAACTGGACGACGTTCGGCTCAGCCCTGAAACCGGGCGGCGGAGGCGGTTTGTGAATGATGCGATACCCGGCCGCGATCGAAACCGCGAAACAGGCGATGGCAGCAAAGATGGTGAAGAACCGAATCATTGGGTCACGACAATTTGGACACGAAATGATGCGACGATTCAACTGTACGAATGTCGTCGGCAGATGTCTATGACCGTTTAAAAAAATCTTACGCGATCTCATTCAGCGGGCGTTTTGGCTCGAAGTACTCGAAGGCGGCGGGGATGCGGACGGGGCAGCCGCAACGCGACGGGTTGGCCGCCGATCGGCAGGGTGCGAATGGTGCGTTCTTCGACCCGTGGCGAATGACGTCGTTCCCAGACACTGGTACTGGCGAAACCCGAACGCGGGCATGGTTCAAATCCCGGTTGCCGTTTTGCCCAAAAAGAGACCCGAAACTTTGATTCTGGCGCGATTGGAATCGATCGAAATCGGACGTAAGTCGTTGGTGCGTTAGGTTGGTTCCGAAATTCGGGAATGAGTCCACAGATGGGTGGGTGGGTGGAGCGTGGAGTCACGCTGCTACCCAAAATCGCCGCGATAGGAACCATCCCCCGAACGCGCGATACAGTATATTCAAGAACATGCCCTGCCCTGAAGAAGGTGTCGTTACCGTTCACGAAACGGCATGTTCCTCCTTTTGGCCGGCACTTCCCGGATGAGCCATAAATTTCGTATCTTATGGCGGATTTTCGTGGGCGAGTCAGATACGGCATGGCAGCGATCTTATAAAATGTTCGCGTATCGCTGTGCGGGGAGATAAGATGCAAATACCTACCCAAACACTCCTCGGTTGATCCGTGATCGACACTCAGATTAATACTGTTCCGAGCCGGACGGCTATCAAGTGGGATCATGGCTTGCGCCGCGAGGCGCTGGCGGCCGCGATTCTCGCGGAGATTTTCAACGGCACGCTGGCGGCAGGACAACGGCTCGTCGCACAAGAATTAGCCGAACGCCACGGCGTCAGCCAGACTCCCATCCGCGAAGCGTTGATCGCGCTCGCCGCCATCGGCATGATCGACCTGTTACCGAACCGCGGTGCGGTCGTGCGGCGGGTCGGCGAACGCGAGGTGCGCGAAGTCTGCCAGGTGCGGCGGATTCTCGAATGCGAAGCGGTGCGGATGGCGTGCGGAAAGATGACGCTGGAATCGCTCGATGGGATCGGCGATGCGATCGACCGTATTCGGATCTGCTGCAACGAGCCGAACGCGGAACTCGTACGGATCGCGCGGGTGGTCGATAGTCGCTTGCACGACGAGATCGCGACGGCGTGCGGGAACGAACTGCTCGCCCGCGAAATTGGCCGCCTGAAACTGTTATTCCGGGCGTTCCGCGATGGTTCGTGGGAGCGAGTCGCCACCCAGAACGACTACTCGCGGCTCGCCATCGAAGCCGACGAACACACGCGGATACTCGACGCACTCAAGGCGAATGACGCGGTTGGGGCTGCCGATGCGATGGCACGGCACATACAATCTGGCGAACGATATTGGATTGGCGTAACCCGAACAATCGAAACTTCTCCACCGATAAAAAAGGGACACCGATGACCCGTGTTCTCACACTGATCGCGATTCTCGCTGGCGGATCGGCGATCCGCGCCGAAGGCAAACTTCAGTTCAACCGCGATATTCGGCCGATTCTCGCCGAGAATTGTTTCGCCTGCCACGGGACGGATAGTACCGCACGGAAGGCGAAGTTGCGGCTCGACGACCGTCAGGCGGCGATCGACAAGGAAGCGATTGTGCCGGGCAAACCCGAGGAGAGCAAGCTCGTCGAACGTCTGTTTTTGCCGGACGACGAAAAGAAGCGGATGCCCCCGCCGAGTTCGCATAAGGAACTCAAGCCGCAACAGAAGGCGATGCTGAAGCAGTGGGTGGCCGAAGGCGCGGAGTATCAGCCGCACTGGGCGTTCATCGCGCCGAAGGTCGCAGGTGTGCCCTCCGTGAAAACCGCCGGTTGGGCACGCACACCGATCGACCACTTCGTGTTAGCCGAACTGGAAAAGCGCGGCCTGCAACCCGCCCCCGAAGCCGACCGTCGCACCATCGCACGGCGCTTGTCGCTCGACCTCGTCGGCTTGCCACCGGACCCCGCCGCAGTGGAGGAGTTCGTCAACGACAAAGCTCCCGATTACTACGAACGCTACGTCGATAAGCTCATGACCTCCGTGCATTGGGGCGAACATCGTGCGCGATATTGGCTCGATGCGGCGCGCTATGCGGACACGCACGGCATCCACTTCGATAACTCCCGCGAGATGTGGTCGTACCGCGACTGGGTGATAAATGCCTTCAATTCCAACATGAAATTCGATCAGTTCACAATCGAACAACTGGCGGGCGACTTGTTGCCGAACGCGACGGTCGATCAGAAAGTGGCAACGGGGTTCAACCGTTGCAACATCACGACGAACGAAGGCGGCGCGATTTCCGAGGAATATCTCGTGCTATACACGCGGGACCGTACCGAGACGGCGAACCAAGTGTGGATGGGCCTGACCGCCGGTTGTGCCGTCTGCCACGATCACAAGTTCGACCCGATCTCGCAGCGCGAATTTTACAGCATGTCTGCGTTCTTCAACAACACGACACAAGCCGCGATGGACGGGAACATCCCCGACACGCCGCCGATCATTCAAGTACCGAACGCGGGCGATCAGAAGCGCTTCGCGGTGATCGGCAAAGACCTCGTTGCGGTCCGCGCGAAGATGCTCGACCGGAAGAAATCGGCACGCGGCGACTTCGACACGTGGCTGAAAAATGTCAAGCCTGCGGCAGTGGGTGCGATGGTGCCGACCGAAGATTTGCAACTGCACGCGAAGCTGACCGAAGGCACCGGCAAGACACTGAGCCTGATCGTGAACGGCAAAGACAAGCCGGTCACTCTCCCCGATGGCTTCGACTGGACGAAGGGCAAGAATGCCGCGAAAGCGTTCCAGGTTCAGCAAGGCGCGAGCGTCGAACTGCCCGAAGTCGGCGACTTCGACACGAAGCAAGGCTTCACAATCGGCGGTTGGGTGAAGATTACGAAACGCGGATCGGGTGGCGCGATTGTCGCGAGGATGGACACCCCCGCACAGGGTCATCGCGGCTGGGATTTGTGGATGGAAGCCGACAAGATCGGGATGCACCTAATCAACAATTTCCCCGCCGATGCACTCAAGGTCGTGAGCCGCACGCCGTTGAAACCGAACGAATGGACGCACGTTTTCGTCGCTTACGACGGCTCGGCGACACCCGAAGGCGTGAAGATTTACCACAACGGCGTGCTTCAGCCGACCGACACGCAATCGAACACGCTCAAGAGCACGATCCGCACGAAGGTGCCGTTCCGTATCGGCCAACGCACCGATGGTTCGCGGGTGCAAAACGTCGGGATCGAAGACCTGCGACTCTACGCCAAAACGCTAACGGGGCCGGAAATCGCACGGATCGCCAAGACCGGTTACGCGACGGAACTGCTTGCGAAAGAGAAGCGCACGCCGAAGGAAACCGATGAACTGTACGATTGGTGGGTCTCCAGTACCGATGTCGCGTACCTCGCGATGAATGCCGACGAGGCGAAGTTGCAGCAAGAGGAGATCGATATTCGCTCGCGGGGTACGATCGCACACATCTCCGCCGAGAAGGCGATGATGGCCGAGGCGTTCATTTTGAATCGCGGCGATTACGACAAGCGAAAAGACAAAGTCGCACCCGCCACACCGAAAGCGTTGCCCGAATTCCCAGCGGAGTTGCCGAAGAATCGGCTCGGCTTCGCGAAGTGGCTGCTACAGCCGAACCACCCGCTGACGAGCCGCGTCAACGTCAACCGCTTCTGGCAGGAGCTTTACGGCACTGGCCTCGTCCGCACCTCCGGCGATTTCGGCGTCACCGGCGATGCCCCGACGCACCCCGAACTTCTCGACTGGCTGGCACTCGATTTCCAGTCCGACTGGGACATGAAGCGGTTCTTCAAACTGCTCGTGACATCGGCGGCGTACCGACAGTCGGCCGTCACCACGAAGGAAAAGCTCGACAAAGACCCGTCCAATAAGTGGATCAGTCGCGGCCCGCGCTTCCGTCTGGATGCCGAAGCCGTGCGCGATTATGCACTCGCCGCGAGCGGGTTGCTCGTTCGCAAGATCGGCGGCGCGAGCGTTAAGCCGTACCAGCCCGAAGGCGTCTGGGAAGCCGTCGCGATGATCGGCAGCAATACCCGCGATTACAAACGCGATAGCGGCGAAAAACTCTATCGACGCAGCATGTATACGTTCTGGAAACGCGCCGCACCGCCCGCTTCGATGGAGATTCTCAACGCGCCGAACCGCGAGACGTGTACCGTCAAACGCGAACGCACGAACACGCCGTTGCAGGCACTCCTCACGCTGAACGACGTGCAGTTCGTCGAAGCCGCACGGGTACTTGCGGAGAACGCGCTGGCTGCGGGCGACACCGACGAAAAGCGACTCGACTTCATCGCCAAACGGCTGCTCGCCCGTTCGCTGTTGCCCGCCGAAATGGGCATCGTGACCGAATCGTTGAAGGAACTGCGTACCGAGTTCCAAGCGAAACCCGAGGAGGCAAAGAAGCTGATCGCGTACGGCGAAAGCAAGCCCAACGCGAAACTACCACCCGCCGACCTCGCCGCCTACACGATGCTCTGCAACCAACTGCTGAACCTCGACGAAGTGCTAAACAAGTGAGTATGCACAAGCGAATTCGCGGCTGGATACTGTTGATCGTGGCGATGCTGTTACTGGCATCGCTGGTCGGTTACAGCGTCAACGCAGTGATCCAGCCGCGCGGCTATCACTACGGCCGATGATGACGCCCTTCTGCTCCGAAGGCGCGGGAAGGGAAATAATTCGTCACTGCCGCTTGGCGTCGCCGAGCGAAGTTCATTAAATGTGAGTTCCGAAATATACGGTCGTGTGGTGGAGAGTACGGAATGCCGACGATTAATCAGCTGACGAAGAAGCCTCGACAACCGCAACGGTCGAAGTCGAAACACCCTGCCATGCTAGGCTGCCCGCAGAAGCGCGGCGTCTGCACGGTCGTGAAAACGATGACGCCGAAGAAGCCGAACTCGGCTCTGCGGAAGGTCGCACGGGTTCGATTGAGTACGGGCGTCGAAGTGACCGCGTACATCGGTGGCGAAGGCCACAACCTGCAAGAACACTCGATCGTGCTCGTTCGCGGGGGCCGCGTCCGCGACCTCCCCGGCGTGCGCTATCACATCGTCCGCGGCGTCCTCGACTGCCAAGGCGTCTCGGATCGTAAGCAAGCTCGCTCGAAATATGGATCGAAGAAGGAAAAGTAATCGAGGTTTTGTCGTCGATCGCGTTTCGACGACACGCCGCCAGTAACAGGCACAATCCGTAAAGAGATAGACGAATGGCAAGTAAGGGTAGAACCGCTAGTTACGACAAGCTCGTGCCCGATATCCGCTTCAACTCGATCCTCATGAGCAAGTTTATCAACTGCCTCATGCGAGACGGTAAGAAGTCCACGGCCACGCGCGTAGTGTATCAGGCGATGGAACAAATCCAGAAGCGGATGCCCGACATCGAAACGATCGAAGTCTTCACGCAGGCTTTGAACAACATCAAGCCCGCACTCGAAGTCCGCTCCCGCCGGGTGGGCGGTGCAAACTATCAGGTGCCAATGCAAGTGAAGGCGAAACGCCAAGAATCGCTGGCGATCCGCTGGATCCTCGCCGCGATCCGAGCGAAAGCCGGTCGTCCGACGTACCTCCGCCTCGCCGATGAACTCATGGCCGCCTTCCGCCGAGAAGGCGAAGCGATGGCGAAACGCGAGCAAACCATCAAGATGGCCGAAGCCAACAAGGCGTTCAGCCACTTCGCTTGGTAGGCATCGAGTATCAAAACCGCGCAACCCCCGATCGTTATCGGGGGTTTTTGCGTTGTGTTACTCCAAACGGTCGACGATCTCTAAAATGATGGCGAACCACGATTGATTTTCCCTCGCTTTCGCGTCGGGCCAACAAGATAACAGGGCGCGGTCTGATACTTTTTGAGAATGTCTCCGATGGCTAAGTCCTCACCGACCGAAGAACTGAAACTCGTTCGCAACCTCGGCGTGATCGCGCACATCGATGCTGGGAAAACGACGACGAGCGAGCACCTGCTTTACTACGCCGGGGTGAAGCACAAACTCGGTGGCGTCGACGAGGGAACGACCGAAACCGACTACGACCCCGAAGAGCAAGAACGCGGCATTACGATCTACTCCGCGTGCATTCCGTTCCCGTGGAAAGGCTACAACGTCAACCTGATCGACACGCCGGGGCACGTCGATTTCACGGCGGAAGTCGAACGCAGTTTGCGCGTCCTCGATGGTGCGATCGTCGTGTTCGACGGCCAAAAAGGCGTCGAAGCCCAATCGGAAACGGTCTGGCGGCAGGCGAACAAATACGGCGTGCCACGGCTCGTGTTCATCAACAAAATGGACGTCGTCGGCGCGAATTTCGCGCGCACCTTAGAGACGATTCACCAACGCTTGACGCCCGATTATGCGGCACACGGTCGGCCCACGCCGGTCGTGATCCCGATCGGGTACGGCTCGGCGAAAGACAGCCCTACGCCGTTTCGTGGCGTGATCGATCTCATCGAAAGCAAAGCCTACTTCTTCGATGCCGGCGACAACGGTAAGACGGTTCGCACGGCGGAAATCCCCGAGGAATCGCTCGCGGATTACCAGAAGTACCGGGCACTGTTATTCGATGTGCTCACCGAAAAAGACGAGCACGACCGCATCACGACGAACGTCCTCGAAGGGCAAGACCCCGACCCCGCGAAGATCCGCGAACTCGTGCGCGAACAAACACTGTTGGGGCGAATTTATCCCGTGCTCGCCGGGAGTGGCCGCGAGCATATTGGCATTCAACCGCTACTCGATGCCGTGCTGTATTACCTGCCCAGCCCGTTGGATCGCCCGCCGGTCGTGGGCACGAATCCGAAGGGCAAGAAGGAAGAGATCCGCAAGCCCGACCCGAAAGAGCCGTTTTGCGGCCTCGTTTTCAAGGCGGCATGGCACCCGAACGGGCACCGCTTCTTCATCCGCGTCTATTCGGGCGTGCTGAAACCGAACGCCCGCGCGTTCAATCCGGGTAAGGATGTGAAGGAGAACATCGCGAAGCTGTTCCACATTCACGCCGACCCGACTCGCGGGCTGGAGGAAGTCGAATCGGCACCGGCGGGAGACATTGTCGCGGTCATCGGCCTCAAAGATACGACGACCGGCGACACGCTTTGCGAAACGTCGCACCCGATCTTGCTGGAAGCGATTTCGTTCGCGGAGTCGGTGGTCAGCCAGTCGATCGAACCCGAAAGCGGCGCGGATAAGGACAAGTTGGCGAATGCACTCCAGATGCTGCAACTCGAAGACCCGACGTTCAAAGTGAAGGTCGAGAAAGACACCGCACAAACGCTGATGAGCGGCATGGGCACGCTACACCTCGAAGTGAAACGTCACCGCCTCGAACGCGATTTTCGCTTGAAAGTCCGCGTCGGCAAGCCCCGCGTCAGCTTCCGCGAGATGATGAAATCGGGCAAGACGGTCGAAGTCGAAGTCGATCGCATGGGCGACAAGCAGGCGTTCGCGAAGCTCCGCGTGTCGTTCACGAACTTCAAATCCGACAAGCCGGTGATCGTGAACAACAGCGTCGCGTCGGACATTTTACCCGCGTTATTTGCCGCCGCCGCCGAACGCGGTTTGTTCGATGCACTGCAAACCGGCGAACTCGGTTACCCGCTGATGAACGTACAGGCGACGATCACCGATGCGAAGTTCGACCCGCAATGGAGTAGCGAAGATGCCTTCACGAAAGCCGCCGTGCAGGCGTACCGCGAAGCGATGGACGGGAACATGCAGTTGATGGAACCGATCATGCGGGTGACCGTGACGACGCCGAACGACTTCATCGGCAACGTGATCGGCGACTTGAGTCAGCGCGGTGGCGAAATCGAGCGATCCGAATCGCAAGGCGGTAATTTAACCGAAGTCGAGGCCCGCGTACCACTGCGACAACTCTTCGATTACGCCGACCGCGTCCGAAGCCTCAGCCAGGGCCGCGCCGCCAGCACGATCGAGCCGCTCACCTACGCCCCCGCCCCCGACGAAGTCCGCCGCGAAATGATGGGCGAGTGACAGCACATTATGCGAGGTCGAATAACAGCACTTCGCCTGCCTCGATTCCTTCGATTCGGATCGTCGGTTCGTCTTCGATCGCGAGCGCATCGCCGGCGGACAACGCGTGACCGTTCACTTGTGCCGAGCCGTCGATGAGATGCAACCACGCACCGCGTTTCGGTGCGAGTGAATACGTGCGAATATCTCCGGCAGATAGCACCGTCGTGGACAGTACCAAATCCTGATGCACGGTCAGCGAATCGTCGCGGCCATCGTTGGATGCGATCGTTCGCCAGCCGTTGCGTTTCTCATCAGCCGGAAACAACTTTTGCTCGTACTCCGGCGTCCGCCCCTTGCGATCCGGCATCACCCAGATTTGCAGCAAGTGAACGGCTTCGGACTCAGACGGGTTGAATTCGCTGTGAATCACGCCCGTACCGGCGGTCATCTTTTGCCATTCGCCGGGGCGGATGGTGGTGCCGTTGCCCATACTGTCTCGGTGTGCGAGTTCGCCGGACAGGACGCAAGTTAAAATTTCCATGTCGCGATGCGGGTGCGAAGGGAACCCGCCTCCCACCGCAATGCGGTCGTCGTTGATGACGCGAAGCGTACGAAACGAATGATGCTCGGGATCGCGATAGTCGCCGAAAGAGAACGAATGACGGCTATCCAGCCAACCGAAGTCGGTGATGCCTCGCTCGTCTGCACGCCGGATGCGAATCATGATCGTCCCTCCATAATGTATATCCTCATGAAGATACACAAGCGGAGCGATGGCCTTACAGTTAGGCATAATCGCAATCCGTCAACGCCACGAGCCGACCCGTTTGGGTCGGCTCGCGAAGATTCCGAGTTGAATCGGTTTACTTACGGCGTCGGAACGCACGCATCAGACCGACGAGCGGCAGACCCAAACCGGCGAGCGCGAGCGTGGTCGGTTCGGGCACGAGGTTCGTACTACCAGGGGCCTTCGGCACATCGGTAGCGGTGATGTTTCGATCGATGAGGCCGTCCGACGTGCGGTTCGTGAGTGCCGTGAACGAAGCAGTGCTGACTTCGCTCAACGTCGAGTTGGCCCAGAAGTTACCGAGACCAATTTGGCCACTGGGGATCGTCTGTCCCTTGTAAGTCCACGACAGATTGAATGCTTCGGGGTCGTCTTTCGGACTCAGACGATCCGGTGTCGGGCCAACTTTGGCCGCGCCGAACGTCCAGCCTTCCGGTGCCGATTCGCCGCCCGGCACGTAGCCATGAAAGTCGTAGATGGTGAAGTAATTGCCGGACTGGAGTTTCATGTCGGTGGGCAGTACGATCGCGTACGTCCAGCGGAAGTTATCGGCTTCTGGCGTAACCGTCACCGCAATCGGTAGTAGGCCGGCGTTCGCCGTCGTGCCGGTTGCCACTGCCACTGCGGCTGCGGCGAATAAGCGCGTCATCCATTTTGCGCGAATCATATTTTCGATCCTCCTGTATGTGAATCCGAGTCGCATTCGTTTCGCGGGTGGAACAGTAAGCGAGACGTTAAATCGTGTCAACCGCAGTTGGAAACTAGCTCGTGCGCTTGCGGCGGATGAGTCGAACCAAGCCCATGAGCGGCAGGCCCAAACCGGCGAGCGCGAGCGTTGTGGGTTCCGGCACGAGGTTCGGATTCGGCGTCGATGTCGGCACAGGCACGACCGTGTCGGTGATGTTCGTATCGACGCGGCCATCGGCCGTACGGTGCGTGCGTGCGGTGAAGAACGAGTTCGTCGCATCGCCGAATTCCGAGACGGCCCAGAAGTTACCGAGGCCCGTCTGCCCGCTCGATAGCGTCGGGCCGGTGTATTTCCACGTTAAGTTCGGCAGCGTGGCACTATCGTCGGGGTTGACGCCATCGGGCACGGGGCCGACGTTCGCGGCCGAAAACACCCAACCGTCGGGTTGGCTATTGCTCGGCGTAACCAAGCCCGCAAAGTCGTAGATCGTGAAGTAGTCGCCCGAACGCAATTGCGAATCGGTCGGTAGAACAATCGCGTACGTCCAGCGGAATTTGTCGCCTTCGGTCGCAGTCGTTACGGTTACGGGCAACAAACCCGCACGTGCGGACTGACCGACGAGCGCCACCGCAATCACCGCGAGTAACCGAATCCACCGTCGTGTAAATCCTGTCATTTTCGATACTCCTTCGTTGAATTCCGTTTGGCAATTCTGGGCGATTTGGGTGGGAAAGTTGCGCAACTTCGTGCCACCCGTTTCGCCCAAATACCCGGCGGGAATGATTCCCCCACCAGCCGAGGCCGAACAGTCGCAGGCTTATGGCGGTATCGAAGAAGGGTGTCAAGTCGGATTGATTCGCGAGAGAAATGGCCGTGGAAAGGTGGGGAAATGGCCGATTTCGGGTCGAAGGCATTGGACTATTTTCCGCGTTTCGCGCGTTCGCTCCGGTAGCGCTTCGCCTCGTCGCGTACGGTCGCGTTGGCATCCTCGGTCATCGTCTCGACGATCGCTGTGGCTTCGGCTGTCTCGATCTTCGCCGCTTTGTGAAGCACCGTGATCCGGATCGCGTAATCGGCATCGCTCGCGAATGTCCACAACGTGGAAAGCGCATCTTTGTGTGAGTTCTTGCCGATCGCGTACACGGCAGAACCGCGAACGCCCGCCGCAGACGATTCTTCGAGTTTCGCCGTCGTGGCGCTGCCGTGCAGGTCGGCACCCGTCGTCTTTGTCAGTGCCTTGAGCGCCTCGAATGCCTCATCGGTTCCGTAGTCCGCAAGCGCCTGGCACGCCGTCATCCGGGGTTCGTGGTGCGGCTGTTTAGAGAGTGCGATGTAGTACGGCACGGTTCGCGGGTCGCGAATCGCGGTCATCTTCTGCGTCGACCGTTCGCGTTCGGGCGATTCGCGATCCACCGCCAATTTGCCGAGTTTCGCGATCAATATCCCGAATTGGCCCGCGTCCGCCGCAACGACTTGAATCTTCGTCGTGGCCGAGAAATCGAGTTCGTTCGCATTCGAGCCGAACGCATGGTTGCTGTCGTCGGGGACGATTTGCAATTTGCGGCGAATCCCGATCGTGTAGTCGCCCGTTTTCGCGAAGGTCGCCCAATGTGGGAGGAACAACCGAAATGTGTATTCTCCCTTCGCGGGCAACGGTTTTGAACTCGTGATGCCGCCCATGTCCATACCCGAATCGGGTTGTGGCACCGCCTTGCCATCGGGTCCGACGACCTCCACCTGAAACGAATTCGGGCGACCGAGCCGATTGCGATAATCGCCACCCACCAGCACCCGCCAATTTTGGTCGGTCGGATTCGCAATCGTAAACTTCACATCGATCGGCTCGCCCATCATCATGACGGCCTGTTCGGGCGCGGCCGTGGCTTTCAGTTTCGAGAGCATCGTCTTCACCGATTCCGGCTTCTTTGCCGCCTTCAGGAACGCCAGGGCTTTCGCGTGCGCCGCCGTGCGCGAGGCCTCATCGGGGAAGGCGAAATTGATGATACTGGACAATTGCCAATCTGAGGCAAATCGTCTGGGTTCGTCTGTTTGATCAGTAACGTGAACGAACCCAAAATCGACGAGCGATTGCTTGTGAAGAATCAAGCGGACTCCGATGGCGACGTCCCGAACCTGGTAACTGAAACGCCGTTCTTTTCCACCAACATTTGAACTGAATCTCTCTACAATTGTCGAATCCGTTTCCGATTCTGCTATGGTATCCAGGTACTCGGTAGCACTACACTTCCCCAATATCAGGATCGCATTCGGAAGGCATCGACTCGGCAAATTTTTGTCCTTCAAAACCGATACTGCCACTGGGAGAATTTCGTTCGGTTTCCCACTGAAAATCAGCAAGCCTCGTTCGATTGTTTGTGGACTGCTTCGTTTAGAGAGCGCTTCGACAAACAATTTGCGTGCGGATTTTTCCATCCGCATCCAACGTTGCACTCCTGGGCTTTTCCAGTCGTTGCCAGAAAACTCTACCATTCGGCTAGTATCAGGAGTCGAAACGTGTGCACCGGGCCAATGACTGATTCCATCGAACGCGATAGTTTCGATGTGGTTTGATTGCGACCCTGGTTCCAATTCCGGAAATACTTGTTCGGTCCCAGCATATGTGCCCAAATAAACACTAAAAATTGATTCGCCAAAGCTATGCCCACTACTGATTAACTTCTTGTCTCTAGGAGGATAACTCGCTAGCGGGCCGGCTTGGGCTTTCAATCGCGTTAATATCGAGCGATAGCGTTCGGCGGCGTCTTTCGGCTTTGCGTCGGCCATGTAGGCCAGTGCGACGGCGGCCCCGTCTGCGCTCAGTATTTCCGCGAACAGTTCGCGGCTGCCGCGATTGTCGCCGATGAGTTTCGCCCAGCGAGTCCAGATCGCGTGATCGAACTTCGCCGTGAAATCTTTCTCCGCAAGAAACGCTTTCGCGAATGCCTCCGCATCATCTTTGCCGATGCGGTCGATCAGGCTTTCGCAGCGCAACACGACTTCGGGGTCGCTACTTTGAAGCCCCGCTTTCAGTGCGGGCAACGCCGCTAATCCGAGTGCTCGCAGTTCTTTCTGTGCCGCCTCGCGTTCGGCAAATACGCCACTCCCGAGCTTGGGAACGAGCAGTTCAGCCATCGGCTTTACCGCCTCTGGCAGTCGCATTTTCGCCCAGTCGATGCTGCCCAGCGTTTTGTCTTT
>JAYSKW010000184.1:0-1605 GCA_043726085.1 Limnoglobus sp. | reverse complement strand
TTCGCAACGATCTTCGAGGAGTTTCGCCAGCCCCTGATGGATCAGTTGCCCCGCCCCTTCGTCGATCGCGTTCGCAAGTTCTTCTTCAATTTCGCCGCGTGTGTGGCCGGGACTGTCGCGATAAATGAACAGCAATTGCTCCGCCACGCCGAGCCAATTCGGGTCGGTAGCTTGGATGTACATCGGGACGAGTTTGTTGCGTGCGTGCTTGACGCGGACGAGTTTACCAGTGAGCATTATTGAAAAGCTCCGTGCTGTCGGCGTCGGTCGCTCGTGAACTCTTCGGCGGTGCCGCGTGCGACGAGTTCGTACAACACGGCTTGTTTGCCAGCATATTTACGCAAAATTCGCCCGAGCCGCTGTACGTTCTCACGTGTGCTCCCGCTGCCGGAAAGCACGATGCCGACACTCGCGGCGGGTACGTCGACACCCTCGTTGAGTACCTGGCTGGTGACGACGACCGAGTATTCGCCGGAGTGGAATCGTTCGAGAATTTGCTTGCGTTCTTTGATCTTCGTCTGGTGCGTAATCGGCGGGATAAAGTATCGCCGCGCGATGTCGTACACCGTGGCGTTGTCGGCGGTGAAGATGATCGTGCGTTCCCCCGCATGCCGCGTCAGCAATGTTTGCAGCATCTCGAACTTGCCCGATGCCGCGCGTTCGATGCGCTTCTGTTCGCGGTACGCACGCAAGGCCTTGATGCCATCGGGCGAACGGCTGGCTTCAAAAATAAATCGCTGCCAGCCGTTCGGGCCGCTGAGGCTAATGCCACTATCGGAGATGAACCGGCGGTATTCCTCGCGGCAACTTTGGTACGTCTGCATCTCCTCTTTCGTGAGGTCGATGTACACTTTCCGCGCATCGTACGACGCCAGATACTGACCGGACATTTCGGTAATTTCGCGACGATAAACGATCGGCCCGATCAGTTCGGGTAACAGCGAATCGCCGCCATCGGCACGCTCCGGCGTGGCCGTCAACCCGAGGCGAAATGGCGCGAGGCTGCCGATCGCGGCCTCGGCGTATGTAGGGCCGGGCAGGTGATGGCATTCGTCGAATATCAGCAATCCGAACTTGTTACCCCAACGATCGACGTAGCGATGTGCGGAGTCGTACGTCGTTACCGTGATCGGCTTAAAATCGTAGTAGCTGCCGCCGACCAAGCCGACTTCGATACCGAAGAAATCCGTGAGCTGGTTCCACCATTGATTCATCAAATCGATCGTCGGCGTGACGACGAGCGTGGGCCGTAATGCCTTCGCGATGCAGAGGAGCGCGACAAAGGTTTTGCCGGTGCCCGTGGGTAAAATCACGCAGCCGCGTCGGCCGGTCTTCCACCAAACATCGGTCGCTTCGGTCTGGTGTGGGAACGGCTCGCGCTCGACGCGAAACGTCCAGTCGGTGTTTTCCTTCGGCCAGCCACGGGCGTCGTCTTGGTACAGAGTTTTGTCGGCGATCAGCCGTTCGACGATGGGGCGATAGTAGCGGCCTTGCGCGCGAAACGCACTCGTTCGCGGATCGAACAACACGCCGGGCAAGCTGTTGAAATCGTAGCCCGCTGCGCCACCCGTTAGCAGGATGGTCGCACGGTCGAACGTCAAAATT
>JAYSKW010000183.1:0-2434 GCA_043726085.1 Limnoglobus sp. | reverse complement strand
CAGCGGGCTTTGCTCTACGGGCATCCGCCGAAGGTGATCTGGGTTCGCTTGGGGAACTGCTCGACATTTGTGGTGGCGGCGTTACTCCGGTCCAGGATGGCGGACATCGTGGTGTTCGAAGCGGACACGTCAGCCGCGTTTCTCGTCTTGTCTTGAACCGTTTGTCAGATTTCCCCATTCTTGGCGAGCGGTGTGGCGTAAGCCCAATGCCGGTGAATTAAGGCGCAAAGTGAGAGCTTCCAAGCTATTCTGACGTTTACGAAGACCTCAGATCGCAAGGAAGCTCTCATGATTGATGCTACGACCGTCACCGATTCTGCCCACTCGGACTCGCTCGATTCCATTCCGTTTGTTCGCGGACTTGCGAAGCTCATCCCGCCCGAACGACTCCAGGCCATCCTCGACCGTACTGGCCGAACCGAGCAACGCAAACGACTCCTGACCGCCCAGTCTGTCGTCTGGCTGATCGTCGCGATGTCGCTCTACGCACGCGACTCCATACCCATGGCTTGGCGACGGCTGCACGCCTCGTCGCCGATGCCCGCACCCGACCCCTCCGCGTTGACCAAATCGCGCAAACGACTCGGCATTCGGCCGATGCGAGAGCTGTTCCAGGAGGTCGCCAAACCGATCGCCACCCCCCGAGACGCCCGGTGCCTTCCACCGCGGAGTGGTACGAGCGACTGATCGCCGAGATCCGCCAGCAGAAATTACCCCCTCGTCGCAACCGTCAATATCCACGCGTGGTCAAGCGGAAGATGAAAAAGTGAGACAAGAAGCAACCCCGCCATAAAAAGCCCGAACAACCGACGCAAACCTATGCCGAAGCAACAGTTATCCTCTAATTCACCGGCATTGGGCGTAAGCCGGCGTAAGCCCACTGATCCAGCCACCGCCATTTCGCAATGCGTATGGATGACACAGTCACCGGAAGAATCAGGGGCTGACGCCCACCCGCTCGCCGAAGAGCTTGGATAATCATTCGCTAACGAGGTATCATCCAATTGAGGGCGACAGTCGATGACACCACTTCTTCAGCAAGCGTTTACGACGCTTGCAGCTTTGCCGGCGGATGAGCAGGATGCCGTAGCGGTATGGCTCATGGACAAATTAGCGGCCGAGGACGCCTTTGACCGGGCCATTACTGCAACCGGCAGTCGGTTAGCTGACTTGGCAACGCAAGCCCTCGTCGAACACCGGGCAGGAGAAACCGTGCCACTCGATGCGGAGTCGCTGTGAATTCCCGAACGACTCGACAGTTTCGGGATCTGCTGACCACGCTCCCGTCGGCAGGCACGGGCGGCGTATCGTCAATTCCGAGTGGATCCGTCTTATCCAGGCTTACGATTCAAGCAGGTCTACACTCCGCCTCCGATGTATTCCGTGCGGATCGGGATCGGTTATCGTGCCGTTGGAGTTTTGGATGGAGGCATGGTGATCTGGTTTTGGGTCGGCAGTCACGCCGATTACGATCGCCTTCTCGACTCACTTTAGACTGCATTTTCATTCTCGCCACCCACCAGCACCGAATCCAAAGGGGGCCGGTTATTCGGAAGCGATCGAACTGGTGCGGAAACTGGACACGGCGAAAGTCGTGGCTGGCACGGTGATCCTCGCGCAACTGGCACAGTTGGCCCGCACTGGGCGAGATGCACCGGCTACCCAAAACTGCCTCGATTTGAACCGTACCCATTTCTGGGAATTGTCTTGCGGCTATCCCTATCATAGAATTGCGGATTATCTAACCGACTTTTTATTGGGGTACGATGGATATCACTTCAACGGCCACGGAATGGCACGAAGAGCGAACGATCGAATCGGATACTCCGATAGAGCCGTTGTCGCTATGGGGCCGCATTGCGACGTTCTTCGGCATCATGATCCCGTTCGCGGGCGTCGTGGCTGCGGGTGTTCTCATCTGGGGAAATGGCTTTAATTGGCTCGATTTCACCTTGATGGCTGGGATGTACGTCTTGACCGCCGGTAGCGTGACGATCGGCTTCCATCGGCTGTTCGTGCATCGCTCGTACGAGACGTCGATGCCGGTGAAATTCCTGTTGGCAGTCACCGGTTCGTTCGCGCTGCAAGGCAGCCTGATGAAGTGGGTGGCGTTGCACCGCCGTCACCACCAGCATAGCGACACGCCGGACGATGTCCATTCGCCGCACCATTCGGGAAAGGGCGTCATCGGATTTTTGCGCGGATTCTGGCACTCGCACATCGGGTTCGCGTTCCTCGCCGATCCGCCAAACCTCGAACGCTACGTCAAAGACCTGAACGCCAGCCCGACGCTTCGGGTGGCCGAGCGTCTGTACATCTTGTGGGTATTGTTGGGCCTCGCGATTCCGTTCGCGCTCGGCGGACTCATTTCCGGCACGTGGGCGGGCGCGTGGACGGGGCTGATCTGGGGTGGCTTGGTACGCATCTTCCTCGT
>JAYSKW010000182.1:0-1596 GCA_043726085.1 Limnoglobus sp. | reverse complement strand
TCGCAACCGGTACCCGTGCAGCCAACGGCGTTCGAGCAAAAACTCGCCGTCGCCGGTGCCGATGAGCGCGGGGTGGAGTTCGAGCACGATGCAATCCGCCCGCACGCCTGCATCGATTAATCGCTTCAGATACAGCGAATTCGTGAGCGGCCCCGCACCCGACGTCCCGAAGTTGTACGCGATCACGGGACGGCCATACGCGGTGGATAATTTCTCGGACAGGCGTTTCGCATCGAACGAAAGGTGCAGTCGCGAACTGCCGATCGCGAGGATTCGCAGCGTCGTTTTGTCGTCGTTCCAGAACGCGGCGTGCTTCTGGAGTCTCGCAAATTTTTCGTGAAACAACGGGTCGCGTAGCGGCAGCCATTCGCGTTGCACGACCGTGGCAAATGCGAGTTGCACGACGACGAACGCAAACACCGCGAACGCAATCGCACGCCGTGCGCGCGGGCCACGCGGCACATTCGCGGTCCGTGCCGGCACCACCACGACGCGCGGCGTGCGCAACTGCCAGTGCGTTGTCAGTCGTTGCAAGATCGTGTTCAACGCGCTACTCGTTTCGCGTTTCGGTTGTGCCACGGGATCAACACATCGCGGGCCAATCGTTCGGAGAATCGCTCGGCACCCGGCCGCAACAAATGGTGCCCATCGGTGAACAATTCGTCCGGTACCCAATCGCTCGCCAGGATTATTTCGCAGCCAAGGTCCGCGTATAGTGTCGTCAGCCGACGATTCACTTCCGGCGAATACCACGTGCGAAACTCGACGCTTTCGGGCATCTGTAACAGCTTCACAGCGATGCCGCTTTGCTTGCAAACAAGCAGCAATTCGCGGAGTGCCGCCACCGCGTGGCCGTTCGGTTGTAGGTCGTGCAACACCGCGAAATACTCGTTCTTCGCATGGAACGCCCCGATGGCGCGTTCTTCGGGCGTGCTGAAATCGCGGAGTGGCGTACCCCACCCGCAACGGTCGGTGCCACGGCTCCAGTCGAAGCGGCATTGCCACGGAATCCAGCTCTGCACGACGCGACCGAGTAGCTGAAATCGCAGCGCGTACCACGGGTTGAACGTCGCCCCACGCCAGCGCGTCGTCACTTCGGTTTCGTCGAATCCGTACTGCACCACAAGCGGAATTTCTCGGTGCGTCAGCCGTTCGCCGAACACCCAGTGGCGTTCGAGCGGCCCCGTATTCGTGTTCGCCAACATGCTCGGCAGGATCTCGAGAATTAGCAAATCGGGCGTTGCGCCGTCCTCGATCAGGCGCTTCAGATAGATCAGGTGCGTGATCGGCCCGGATGCGGGAATGCCGTAGTTGAACGCCGCAATCGGGCGGCCCGTTTCGCGCAGCACGGTGTCTTCAATCTGAATGCCGTGGAAGCCGAAACCGGTGCGCGACGTGCCGAGCATGACGACGAGCGGAGCCGTCCCGAACTTCGGCTGCAACTTCACGAGCTTGTCGCCGTAGAACGGATCGCGAATCCGCGGATAGACTTCCGAGGTCACGCCGAGGCCGAGGCTGAGCAGCAGGAAACAGGCGAAGCCCGCGATCACCGCCCGCTTCGCCGTGCGCCGGCGCGATGCGACTGACACCGGCTTG
>JAYSKW010000181.1:0-2508 GCA_043726085.1 Limnoglobus sp. | reverse complement strand
CTCTTCGACCGCATCGAGACGCGCCGTGATCGGGCCAGCCGCGTTCAGTGGCGCGAGGAGTTGATCGTGCAAAAACCGCGAACCCATCGGCGTCACGGTACGATCGATCGCCGAGAGTAGCGAACCATCGCGGGTGTTGTCGCGTAGCGTTCGGATCAGTTCGAGGCTTCGCCGCGTGACTTCGTCGAGAACGAGAAATTCGTCGGTGCGGTGCGGGCGAATCCGGCGAATATGCGCGAGGCTCGCTTTCAGAGTTTCGTGCAAGTACACGATGATCGCACCCGCGGCAACGAGGCACGGTTGCGCATCGTCGAAGCCGAACCCGGACATCGTCGTCACTTGAAATTGTTCGTAGAGGGCTTCGCGGGCAGACGTCGGATCGAAATTCCAATCGGGCCGCGGTGTGATGCCCTTCGGCATGTTGCCGTTGAATGCCGTGCGTATCGCGTCGAGTTCGGATTCGGGCAACAAACACTCGGCGGCGTTCAATCGCGAGATTTCATCGGGTAACAACGACAGCGTCGCATCGGACGCGGAGAAATACCCCGACGACAAATCGACCCACGCGATGCCGTACATTCCCGCTTTGGATTTATAAACCGCCACGAGGTGGTTCGGGCGTCGCGGGTCGAGCAAGTCGTCTTCGGTGATCGTCCCCGGCGTTACGAGGCGGTTCACAGCCCGGCGAAGGATCTTCTTGCCGAGGCTCGCTTCTTCCATCTGCTCGCACACCGCCACGCGGTGTCCGCCACGCAGCAAATGCCCGAGATACGTTTCCAGCTTGTGAACGGGGAACCCCGCCATCGGGATTTCCTTGTCGCGCTTGGTCAGTGTCAGCCCCAACACTCGCGAGCCGAGTTCGGCATCGCTCTCGAATAGCTCGTAGAAATCGCCATTTCGAAACAGCACGAGCATACCGGGATGCGCATCTTTGGCCTCCCAGTATTGCTGCATCATCGGTGTGAGTGCGGAACGGTCCGCCGGTTCTGCCATGTCGTCGTACGCCCTGTTCGGCTATGTGTGTTCTTGAAATATGTATCGCTGCCGGTCGCGAATTGAAATGTGCTTCGACAGAATCCGACGACGAATCGCGACGTTTGTTCGGGTTGCTCCAATCGTGACGAAGCCGCGATGGGGAAAGCCATCGCGGCCACGAATAATCCAACGTTTGTGACGTTACTTCGCGACGGCGAACTTGTAGATCGTCGTTTGCTTGTACTCCTGGCCTGGGCGGAGGACCGCGTTCGATGCGTCCTTCCACTCGGGCTTGTTGGCCGAGTCGGGGAACCTCTGCGGCTCCATGCAGAAGCCGTTGTACTGCTTGTAGACCGCACCGCCTTTACCCTTGTTCGTGGCATCGAGGAAGTTACCGCTGTATACCTGCAAGCCGGGTTCGGTGGTGTGAACTTCAAGTACGCGACCAGACTTTGGCTCGGTGACGCGGGCCGCAAGGAACGGCGAACCGCCCGCTTTCCCGTCGAGGACGTAGTTCAAATCATAACCGACCGGCGTGCCGCCGACTTCCTTGATTCGCGTACCGAACGCAGTCGATTTCGTGAAGTCGAACGCCGTACCTGCGACGGGTGCGATCTTGCCCGTGGGGATCAGCGTATCGTCGGTCGGCGTGTAGTTCTTCGCCATCACTTCGACTTCGTGGCCGAGGATTTCGCCGGAAGCGTGGCCACCGAGGTTGAAGTAACTGTGGTGAGCGAGGTTGCAAAGCGTCGGCTTGTCGGTGGTCGCAGAATACTCGATTCGCAGTTCGTTTTCGTTCGTCAGCGTGTAGCTCATGACGATGGACAGGTTGCCGGGGTAACCTTCTTCGCCGTCTTTGCTGGTGTACATCAGCTTGACGCCGGGGCCGCTGGCACCCATGAATGGCTCGGATCGCCAGACCTTTTTGTCGAAGCCCGTTTTGCCGCCGTGCAGCGTGTGCGGGCCATCGCCGGGCTTCGTGACGGTGTACTCTTTGCCGTCGATGCTGAACTTCGCGTTCGCGATCCGGTTCGCACAACGGCCCACGTTCGAGCCAAAGTACGGATGGCCCGCAAGGTAATCCTTGAGGTTGTCGAAGCCCAACGCCACGTCGGCGTACTTGCCATCTTTATCGGGAACGTGCAGTTCGGTGACGATGCCGCCGTACTCGATCACCTTGGCCTTCATGCCATTTTTGTTGACGAGCGTGTACCCGGTGACGACGGTTTTGCCATCGGGCATGGTGCCAAAAGTCTCCATAAGATACTGCGGCCCAACGCCCGGCTTTTCCGCGAGTGCAGTCATTCCGAACCCCGTGAGGATCAACAACGCAGAGAGAGTGCGACGCATAATTCGGTTTCCTTGGAAAGTGAGTGACGCGAGACAACTTACCAGTTGTGCCGCGTTTCGGCGATAAGTTGAGGGTGCGTTTTGTCGTTCGGAATCGACGTAAGTCACAATTGCGGACGCTCCAAAACCGTTTTTTCGGGTGTTTTTCCGGTTTTGGCGACCCAAAAACGCCACTTTTTGATC
>JAYSKW010000180.1:0-3666 GCA_043726085.1 Limnoglobus sp. | reverse complement strand
ACCAACTGGGCTGATAGGCGGATTGCCAGTGATCCATCGCGAAGTCGGTGGCCTGAGCAACCGGTTTCCCGTTGGTGTGCGATTTCGCGTAACCGTTCGTGTGAGTACCGTGCATAGTTTGGTGGTCGACGGGCAGCCGAGGAGTGAAGTCGCCGAGCAGAAGTTGCTTGGCGGCGAAGCCCGAAATTCGGGCGTAGTCGGTTTCGTTCAAGGTTTCCGCACCGCAAATCGCGAGGCGAGTGAATCCACCTGCCACGATGGCGGGGTCATCGGTAAAATCTGTTGCATTTATCGTGCCAACTACGACGCGATATTCGAGGAGTTCGCGTCGCACGGCGGCGTGCGTTTCCGCGTCGCTGTTCGTCGCGTCGCGCTCGGAATGTGCGAGAGCAGAATGCGCTTCCGCACGTTCGATAGTAAAGGTTTCCCGCGTACCGGGAAAGCCCTGTTCTGCGATTGCCGACGCGACGTGTTGTCGTTCGGTCTCGATCGCGTTACGGCGTAAGGTGGCGAGTGATTGTTCGGCCTCGCACTCGCTCAGCCGTCGTGCGATTTCGGCTTCGATGGGCGCGCTGTGTGCGGGCTTCACTTCGTGGGCCTGCTTCGATGCATCGATATCGCGAAGCGCTTGTTCGGCGGCGTGGATTTTCACTTCGAGTTCGGCGGCTCGTGCGGTCGTGTCGCCGGAGAACATCGCTTTCCAGAACGAACCCGAAAGCACCCGCCCCGCCTTCTTGGCTTCCAGGTGGGCCGCTATCGGCTTCCATTCTTCCCACAATGCGTGCAGTTCGCTCTCGATCTTGGAACGCCGTGCGGTCGCGTCGGCAGTGGCGGCGTCGGCATCGCGGCATGCCATACCGAGCGGTGAATCGCATTGTGACGCGACTGCTCGAACGGCATCCGGAATCGCGGCACATTCCGCCGTCAATCGTTGGCAGTCGGCATCGGCGGCCGCGTGCGCTTCGGTCAGTTGCGCGATGCGATCCCACATCGGCTCCGTTGCCACGAATCGCGCGAGGCGTTCGGTGGCGGATCGGTGTCGCGATTGGATTTCCGTACGAAGGCGATCTGTGGCCGCAGCGACGATGGCGTGCGACGTGCGTTCGGGGAACTCGTCGCTCGGCATCGCGAGTATCGCGACTGGCCCGCATAATTCGACTAGCCGGTTAGCACTCGCTGCGTTGGCCGCAACGATCAGCAGCCGTTCGCCTTGAAGTATCAGCGGGGCGTACACGTTTCGCAGAAAGTGTTCGATCGCCTCATCGGTATCGTGGGAGATCCACAACCGATCCGGGCATTCGCGGGCTTGCGATTCCGCAACGTCTCCCGTCCGCGAATCGACGGGTCGATCCGAAGTCGGCGTCGTCGGAAGGGCATTCCGCCCCGATGGCAACGTGGCTACCAAAATGGGATGCATTTCCAGGAGTCGTGAATCAGTGGTTTTCAAGCGAGCGGCGATTTCGTTTCATAGTGGCCGAGCAGTCAATCGATTCTGCGTAGACTTCCATACCCACGGCGCAACCGAATCTTACGTCAACATACTATGCCGAGTATAGACGCTATACGAGGGATAAACGTTCGCACTCAGGAAATTCACGATTTTCCTCAAATTCGTCGTCGGCATCTCCGGCAGGGGAAAGCGAGCCGTTCGGTCGATGCGAAACCTTTTTGGCAAAATATCGTTGCAAGTCGCAACCCGATAAGCTAATAATGGTTTAATGAGTGCGTGCCGTCCGTTCGGCTCGCAATATCTCGCGATACTGTCGATAGAGAGAGTTCCCATGCTGCGTGCATTACTTGCGGTTGTGATCGGCCTGAGCGCCGCTTCACTCGTTACGGTCGCTGCCGACGAGAAGAAGAAGGCCGACAAAGAGGCCAAAGTGACCAAACTCGAAGGCAAGCTGTGTTGCACGAAGTGCAGCCTCAGCGAGACCGACGCCTGCGGCAACGCGCTGAAGGTCAAAGATGGCGACAAAGAAGTCATCTATTACCTCGACGATAAGGGCGCGAAAGCCCCTTACCACAAGGCCGTCTGCACCGAAGAGAAAGACGCCACCGTCGAAGGTAAGGTCGTCGAGAAGGACAAGAAGAAGTACATCGAAAATCCGAAGGTCACGTTCCCCAAGAAGTAATGATTTCGCCTATGCGAAACCGACTAACGCCATCCGAACGGGTGGCGTTTTTCGTTTCCCTCCGCACGCTGACGCGGTTGGTACTGTTAGCGTGCCGCTATACGATGACGTCTACGGAGGAACATAGCATGAAAATTATTCTGGCGAACCCACGCGGCTTCTGTGCGGGGGTCAACATGGCGATCGAAGGTTTGGAGAAGGCCCTCGAACTCTTCGGACGACCGCTCTACGTCTATCACGAAATCGTACACAACCGCCCGATCGTCGACCGTTTCCAAAACGAAGGCGTCGTCTTCGTCGACGATATTTCCGAAGTGCCGAACGGCGCGACGGTCCTTTACAGCGCCCATGGCGTCGCCCCGCAGATTCGCCAACAGTCCGCCGAACGCAATCTGCGTTCGATCGATGCGACTTGCCCGCTCGTGACGAAAGTCCACATGGAGGCGGTCAAATACGCGAAAGAGGGTTACACGATCGTGCTGATCGGCCACGAAGGACACGACGAAGTGCTCGGCACGATGGGCGAAGCTCCAGAGCATATGGTGCTCGTCGAAGATGCGAAAGACGTTGCGGCACTCGCGCTACCGGCCGATGTCAAACTGGCGTACCTGACACAAACGACGTTAAGTGTCGATGAGGCGAACATCGTGATTTCGGCGCTGAAGGCGAAGTATCCGCAGATCGTCGGCCCGAACAAAGCCGACATTTGTTACGCGACGCAGAACCGTCAGGAAGCGGTCCACGAGATCGTTCCCGAGGTCGATGTCGTGCTGGTGCTGGGCAGCCAGAATAGCTCGAACAGCCAGCGACTCTCCGAGATCGCCCGCACCTACCACAAGCCGAGTTACCTCATCGACCGCGCGAACGAACTGCGGAGCGAGTGGTTTCATTCGAGCGACACCGTGCTGATTACGGCAGGGGCAAGTGCGCCGGAAGACCACGTCCAAGACTGCGTGAAGTACCTCGTCGAAAATTACCAAGCCACAGTCGAACACCGCGTCGTCCGCGAGGAACACGTGAGTTTTCCCCTGCCGAAAGAGTTGCGGGTGCTTGTGCGAAAGTAATACAGGAGAAGCGACATGAGCATCCCGAGTGTGGCCCGATCGACGAAGAAACCTGCGGAGGAAGCAATACTTCGCTTCGGCCCGGCCGACCACGGGCGGACGGTCACGAACCGTGAGATCGAAACGGCGGAGTACATTCTGGGGTTCAAGTACGAAATCATCGAAGGGAAACTCTACGTGTCTCCCCAACCGAACGTCCCCGAAAATCGCCTCGAACACTGGCTCCGTCGAACACTCGAACGGTTCTCAGACGCCCATTCCGAGATCGTGAATTACGTGACGCCGAAGGGGAGGGTCTTCTTGCCCGAGGCCGTCCGAATGACGGTCCCGGAGCCCGACATCGCGGTTTATGCACACTTTCCGCTCGATTGGGATGAAGACGCATCGAGTTGGGCGGACATCAGTCCGATTCTGGTCGTCGAAGTTCTCGTCGAAGGAAGCATCGAAAAAGACCTCGGACGAAACCCCGG
>JAYSKW010000179.1:0-1036 GCA_043726085.1 Limnoglobus sp. | reverse complement strand
GTGCGGAGAGCTTGCCGATTTGCGCCGACTCGCTGCGATCGATGGCATCGAGATCGCCTACCGGCAACGGCACGCGAACCCACACCGTCGAGAGATCGACGACTTCAAACAGTGCCGCTCCACTCGGTACGTTCAGTCCTGGCATCGCGGACACGGTGCGCAGGATGCCCGCTTCCGGCGAGTCGATTGGGATTGGGGCCGCCGTCCCGGAATTGACGTCGCCGAGCACTTTTGCCAATACCGTGCGGCGTGTGATTGCGGCTTCGAGCGACTTCGTGCCAATGTCGAACGCGGCCTGCGCTTCATCGACGAGGCGTTGGCTGCCTGCTCCTTCTTTCAGCACCCGTTTCGAACGCTCCAGTGCGATCTTTGCGATTTCGACTTGCGTCTTCGCGTTGTTCACCATGCCATCGGCATCGGCGAGCGATGCCGACAGCGACGCACGCCCATCGGGTGTCAGTAACGGCAACAGTTGGAATACGTTTTGCCCCGCCTTCACAGCATCGCCCGCCTTCGGCACACCGCCTGCAGGTGCTTTCAAAATGCCACCGAGTGGCGCGGCAACGAGGATCGCATGGCCAACGGGAATCGTCACTTCGCCGCCGTACATTCGCACGCGGCGAGTCGCTTTTTTCTCAACGGAGGCGATCGTCAACCCAAGTCGCTTTTCGGCTTCTTCGGTCAGAGTAATCGTGTTGAGATCGTCCTCTTTGACCACCTTCGTAATCGTTGCGGCCGCAGCGGGTTTGTCGGCTTTCGCCCCGCTCGGTTTGTTCGTGAACAACCACCACGCCCCCGCGCCGACGGCGGCAGCAATTGCCAGTGTCAATACGATCCGAACGAGTTGTTGCGCGACATTCATTGCTTTTTTCCGTCAGCCGTAGGTGTGAGGCGCTTGCCGACGCTGCGTTCTAACTCGGCCCAGAACCGTCGCAAGTCGGCGTTCAGCACCGCTTCGCGCGAATAGCTATCGAGGAGTTGTCGCGTCGTTTCTAGCACGATAAATATCGGCACATTCCCTTCCTGATACGCCCCT
>JAYSKW010000178.1:0-2198 GCA_043726085.1 Limnoglobus sp. | reverse complement strand
TACGCCCTGTTGGCGCTATCCACGATGATGGGCGACGGGCGACCGCCGTTCAAAACCTTGCTCGGTTTCGCAACCGCCGTGGATCAATACGGCAAGCCGATGCACAAGAGCGATGGCAACTCGATCGAGTTCAACAAGGCCGCTGATGAGGGGGGCGAACTCCGCGATCCGAGCGGCAAGATGATCCCGTACGGGCCGATCGGTGCGGACGTGATGCGCTGGATGTATTGCCGACACAACCCCGCCGCGAACCTGCCGTTCGGCCCCGTACCCGCGAACGAAGTCCGTGGCCGTTTCCATATTAAACTCTGGAACTGCTACAGTTTCTTCGTGAATTACGCCATCGCCGACGGTTACGAAACCGAGCAAGGTTTTGAACGGCGGTCGCCCGTCGCCCATCATCGTGGATAGCGCCAACAGGGCGTAAAACCAGTTGCGGAACTGGCCGGGGAAGCTCTCCGTGATGAAGTCGGCGGGGTACCATTGCTCCCAATATTCGCGGTCGGTCGTGTACTTCATGGTGCTGAACGCGACGATGCCCGCGTCGAGCCACGGGTTGCCGACATCGGGCACGCGGAACATGCGGTGGCCCGTACGCGGGTTGCGAATGACGATTTCATCGACCCACGGGCGGTGCGGCGTGTGGCCATCGAACTCGGCCCAACCGCTGATCGCGCGCTCCTGCAACTCCTCGCGGCTGCCGATCACTTCGAAATCCGTTGGGTCGTTTTCATCGACCCAAATTGGCAGCGACAACCCCCAGTAGCGTTTCTTGGAGATCATCCAATCGCCCATGTTCTTCAGCCAATCCTTCTCGCGCGCTCGGCCGTTGACGCTCTCCGGAAGAAACGTAACCTGGTCGACGACTTTCACAATCTCGCCGCGAAAACCCTCAGTCGTCAGCCGTTCGCCCATGTCGATAAACCACTCGTCGACGAGCCGATAAAGCAGTTCGGTTTTGCAACGCCAGCAGTGCGGGTAGCGGTGAACGTAGCGTTCGGTGGCAAACAGGACATCCTTCTTTTTGAGTTCTTCGAACACGGCATCGGCGGTGGCGGGGTCTGCCGCGTTCTTTCCGGCGAGCGTGCCGAAGCCTTCGTGGAAACAACCATCGTCGCCGATCGGCGCAACCGGCGGCAATCCGTTCGCCTTGCCCCACGTGAAGTCGATGCCACCGCAACCGGGCGCGGTATGCACGATGCCCGTACCTTCGCTTTCGCTGACATCGTCGCCACCGCTAATTACGCGGTGTGCCGCCGCGCCCGTCACCTTCGGGCACCAGCCATTATCTTGAACAATCTTTGCGACTTCCGCCGGGAAGCCGAACTCGGATTGTTGTGCGGGCAGGTCGTCGAACGGGCCAGCGTACGCCCAGCCGAGCATCTCCTCGCCCTTCACTTCGCCGACGATTTCGTACGTACCGCCCTTACCCGCTTTCGACTTGAACATCTGCTCGATGCTGTTGAGGTTCGGTACCCCGTCGAGCCACTCGCGCTTCGATTTCTTCGCGCCACGATCCGCAAGTTCCGCATCGTCCTCGGTACTGCTGCTGGCCATGCGATCTTGTTTGAACACGCCCTTCGCAAGGTAAAAGATTTCGTCCTTGAGTTTCACTTTCAGATACGTCAGCTTCGGGTTAATCGCTGCACCGACGTTGCTCGTCAGCGTCCACGGCGTTGTCGTCCAGACGAGCAAATTTTCGCCCGGTTTATCCAGCAGCGGCAGTTTCACGAACGCCGCGCGATGCTCGACGAGCTTGTAGCCTTCCTTCATTTCCTGTTCGGAAATGCCCACGCCGCACCGCCCGCACCACGGCATCACGTCGTAGTCGCGGTACAGCATTTTCTTGATGTGGCACTTTTTGAGGAAGCTCCAGATCGTGTAGTTGTTCGTCTCGGACATCGTGAAATACGACTTGCGATCATCGGGCGATTTCGCCCAATCCTCGTCCGTTTCGTCCCAGTTCATCCAATAGCCGAGGCGGATGCTTTGTTCGGTTTGCACGCGGGCAAACAGGTTGACGCGGTCTTTGCAAGCCTGCACGAAGGTGTCGATGCTCGCCTTGACGTCGCCGGGGACGAGGTTTTCGATGTCGCGTTTGCTCTTCAAATTCAGCGATTTTTCGACTTCGACTTCGACCCACAACCCCTGGCAGTCGAACCCCTGTTGGTAGCGCAATTCGCGGTTATTCATCGAGA
>JAYSKW010000177.1:0-1310 GCA_043726085.1 Limnoglobus sp. | reverse complement strand
CCGACCGAGAAAGCGTCGGACCTTGCGCGCGAATATCTCGGCTCACGTTTCGGCATCGAACAAACCGAACCGTCGATGGGCCGGAACCGCTACCCCGTGGGGCTGCCGGCAGGGTTACTCGCGAAGGCGCTCGGCCTTGGTGGTGGCACGTTCACGCTCGATGCCGCGTGTGCGTCGTCGTTGTACGCGCTCAAACTCGCCGCCGACGAACTGCTTTCGGGGCGTGCCGATGCGATGCTCGCGGGCGGTTGTTCGCGGCCCGATTCGCTGTACACGCAGATGGGATTCGCACAACTCCGCGCCTTGTCGCAAAGTGGCCGCTGTTCGCCGTTCGATGCGCAGGCCGATGGTCTCGTCGTCGGCGAAGGCGCAGGCATCTTCGTACTAAAGCGGCTGTCCGATGCGCTCGCGCACGGCGACACGATTCTCGCCACGCTCGCCGGGTGGGGCCTGTCGAACGACGTCGTCGGTAACTTGCTCGCGCCATCGGTCGAGGGGCAGCTGCGGGCGATGCGCGAAGCGTATCGCCGTGCGAACTGGGCACCCTCGGACGTCGATCTCATCGAGTGCCACGCCACCGGCACACCGATCGGCGACGCGATCGAATTCGAGAGTTTAGCCGAACTCTGGCGCGGTTACGACATTAAGGCGGGGCAGTGCGTCATCGGTTCGGTGAAGGCGACCGTCGGCCACTTGCTGACCGGTGCCGGTGCCGCCGCGACGATGAAAGTGCTACGTGCGATCGCCGCGCGCACGCTGCCACCGCAGGCGAACTTCGCCGCGCCCGGCGCGAACTTGCGGTACGACGGCTCGCCGTTCCGCGTGCTGACATCGGCCGAACCGTGGCGAACCGATGGCCCCCGCCGCGCCGCCGTCAGCGGCTTCGGCTTCGGCGGCGTCAACGCCCACCTGCTGCTCGAAGAGTGGACCGATGTGGCCATCGCCCCTAAGAGCGTGCCGATTTCCGAGCTTCGCAAGAAGGCGAACGATGGCATCGCCGTCGTCGGCATGGCCGCACACATCGGCCCGTGGAAGACGCTCCGCGCGTTTCAGGAACGCATCTTCGGCGGCGACGAAGACACCCTGCCGACACCGAAAACATCCGGCTGGACGAGCGAAGAGAACCCGACGCCGGGCTTCTTCCTCGACGACATCGCGGTGCCGCTCGACCGCTTCCGCATTCCGCCGAAAGAGCTGGAGGAAATGCTGCCGCAGCAGTTGCTGTCGCTGATTACCGCCGCCGCCGCGATCGACGATTGCACCACGGCACGCGAGACCGACAAAGACCACGGCGACCCGATGACCGGCGT
>JAYSKW010000176.1:0-2280 GCA_043726085.1 Limnoglobus sp. | reverse complement strand
CCGAAAGCGAACTCTGTTGCGGGGCCGCCGGTAGCTACAACCTCACGCAGCCCGAGATGGCCGAGAAACTCGGCGACCGCAAGGCCGCGAACATCGTCGCCACCGGAGCGAAAGCGGTGCTGATCGCCAACGTCGGCTGCCTGATGCAAATTTCGCGGCACATGAAAAACGTCGCCCCCGACGTCTGGTGCGCGCACCCGATGGACGCGCTTTGGGCAAGCTATAGCGGCGAGATTCCGAAACAGTTGCGCGGTTGAACAACCTTCATGAGGAACGATTCATGCCACTGCATGGCATCATCCCGCCCGTTGTCACGCCGTTTCTGGCGGACGAATCGCTCGATTTGCCGGGGCTTTGCGCACATATCGATTGCATGATCGCGCATCGCGTTCAAGGCATCTTCGTTCTCGGCACGACGGGTGAGTTTTACGCACTCGACGAACGCGAAAAGCAAGTCGTCGTCGCCACGGCGATCGCGCACGTTGCGGGCCGGTTGCCCGTGTACGTGGGAACGGGTGCGGAGTCGACCCGCGAAGTGATTCGCCTCACGAAAATAGCTGAGACAGAAGGGGCAAGTGGCGTTTCCGTCATTACGCCGTACTTCATCAAACCGACGCAAGCCGAACTCGTCGAACACTTCCGGGCGGTGGCAGACAGCACGAGTTTACCCGTCGTGCTTTACAACAATCCCGCCACCTGCGGCGGCCTGAGTATCGAACCGGACACGGTCGCCAAACTGGCGGAGATTCCGAACATCAACGGCATCAAAGACTCGTCCGGCGACTTGCAAAACACCATCGAAATCATCCGGCGCGTCCCCGCCACGTTTAGCGTGTTGAATGGCCGCGACACGCTGATTGCTGCCGCGCTGATGTTCGGCGCGAAAGGGGCGATACCCGCATCGTGCAACATCGCGCCCGAGCTATGCGTGGGGATTTACGAATCGCACATCAGAAGGGATTTTGCCGCGGCACAGACGCAGCAAGCGATATTGCACCCGATCCGGTTGGCGATGTCGCTCGGTACGGGCAACGGCGCGATCAAGGAAGCGATGGCTTTGCTCGGACGCAGTGCGGGGCCGAATCGCCGACCCATTTCGCCTGTGGGTATAGAGAAGAAACAGAAGCTCAAAGAGATTCTGACAGCGGCCGGGTTACGAGTTGACTAGCGTAGGTGGCAGCGTTTCGTTGAGTTGATGGCCTTGCCGCGGGCTGCGATAGAACATGTAATTGCGGCCGTAGCACGACTGATCGACCGCATGAAGATAGACGCCGAGCGCGCCCCATTTCCCTTCGATCAACACCGGCATTCCATCGGTGACATAGCGTACGATCGCCGTGTGTGCCACTTTCGCATCGTTGCGATAGACGACGAGATCGCCAGGACGCGGCGATTTCGTCGGCTCGTAATTATTCTGTTGAAGAATCGAGTCGACCGACCGTCCGAGCACCCAATAACGCCCACCCGTAAAGACCCAACCATGACAGTTCGAGTCATCGTTGGCCGGTTCGTGCTGGATGATGTGCATCGAAATGTGCATATCCTGAAGCAACTCTCGTTCATCTTCCATTTTCATATCCTGCACCAAATCGACTGGCAAATGGGCTTCGATTCGGTTGCCGCTATCCGTTAAAAGGAATCGCTCGTTCGAGAGGACGAGTTCCGGAGTGCCGTTGAATCGTTCCATTATCTGCATGTCGCGTTCATTCGACGAGATTTGACGGCGTTCGTACTGGAACATTGCGCCTCCAACAACGATCGCGCCGAACGACAACGGCATTACCCATCGAGCCATCGGACTTTGAAGGAACTGAGAGATCAATCGGAAACCTCTCGAAATCCATGCCCGATCCGACAAGAGCGTAGGCAGCAATATGAACGAGAGCGACAAACTCGAAACGAGCACGTTTTGATTCATTTCAAAGGTCAGTCCTGCAACCGCGATCACAGTGAGCGCGGCCCAAGCCAGACGGGCACGGATGGAAACGGCTTTCGCAAGTAACGCCCCGAGACCGTAAACGCACAGTCCGCCACCCACGATCACACCGAGGATCAAACTGCTGAACGGATCCGAACTCATGATGATTTTCCTCCTAACCGCGACGCGACTACCGCAATTCGTTATGCGATATATCTAACACTTCAAACGTGAGAAGGTGCTGAGTCAGTCCTGAGAAATTTGTGAAAGAAACCGCTTGAATTACTGAGGAATACGAACGAAAACACCTCGCCGGTTCGGGCGAGGTGTTTTGTTTTGATACTTTCGCCGCACTATGGCAG
>JAYSKW010000175.1:0-2751 GCA_043726085.1 Limnoglobus sp. | reverse complement strand
GCTCTCCCGATGCGGGTCGGCCCGCTTCGCCGCCACCCCTTTTGAAATCGCTGCCGACTCGGGTCGCACGTGCAAAATCTGCGACAACAAACCAAAAATCTCGCGGGTGTCCGGGTCGATGGCCAAACTGTTGTGACACTCAAACCCTCGGCCTCGACCATTGCCGATCGGTCCAATTCCGGTCAGAGCGTGGTGCCCGGAGTAGTCGAGTTCGGTGGTGTCGTGAACGATCAAAACCGGAGCGGTCCGTTTGCGAAGTCGTTCGCGGACCACCCCGGCGTGGTGCTGGATGAGCCGGTCGGCGGTGACGCGCGGGTCGGCCATGAGGCGAAGGAACCCACGGTATCCTTTGGGGTCGTGAAACTTGTCCGGCAGCGAGACTTCCGAGGTCCGGACGAGTTGATCGACCGACTCGACGAGTCGGCGATCGAGCCGCTTGTCGCCCAGTTGCATCCCACCAAATTGGATCTGTGCGAACGAGCGATCGGGTGTGGTAGCCGTGTCCATCGCGAAACTCCAGAGGAAGCAAGCCACCACATGGGCACGGAAATCGCCAGCCCTGTCAACCCCAAGATGTGGACAATGACAAGTGCTTACGCACCCCGCTCGCCTATTCCGATCTAGTTAGCCCGACGCGCCAGCGAGGGAAACCCACATTGATCGACACCATCTTTGAAACGATAACGACGGCGAGGTTTCCGCAGCGGAATCAAAAACACTTGCGGCGTGCGAAAGCACGACGAAACGGCGAGCGGGTGGGCGTCAGCCCCCTGATTCTTCTTGAGTCGTGGGCAATGTCGATTTCACATGACCGTGGCTAGATCAGTGGGCTGACGCCACACCGCTCGCCAAGAATGGGAGAACCGATAACTTTACCACCCCGCCCTGGCTTTCATGGCTGCCGCAGTCGCTGACTTGTGGAACGGGGCACCCATATCGTGCAAAGTCATCGTCAACTCGGCATCGGCGGGCGTGCTGGCCTTGCGGCTGGCGCGTCGGCTTTGGCAGCCAGAGTCACGCCCGATAACGCAACGACCGCACCGGCCGTCTGGAGAACTTCACGCCGATTCATCTGCTTCCTCATCCATGCCACCGACCACTCGGTTTCATTGTGGCGTTTCATACGTCTGGTGGGTTGCAGGCGACTCAAGAAGACTTTAGCAATACAATCTATCAACTAAGGAGAAAACCGTGCTCGAAGGACTCTGGCTAGTACACCCAGACGATGAAATGTGCGAAGCGTTTGAACAGCGTTTCGCAGGCCTACCAAATGTGCGAATTATCAAAGGCCGATTCGAGGATTTAGAACCGCACGACTGCTTCGTGACGGCTGGTAACGCATTCGGCATCATGACTGCCGGAATCGATGCGGCCGTTATCAACCGGTTCGGCAAATCGTTAATGCAGCGCGTTCAGCACCGGATCATGGGTGAGTATTTCGGCGAGCAGCCAGTCGGTACTGCATTCATTCTGCCCACCGGTAAACCGAGTTTGCCGTTCATCGCTCATGCTCCCACGATGCGAGTTCCATGCAATATTGAATGTACCGACAAAGTCTATTCGGCCACGTGGGCTGCTTTGCTTGCGATCGTGGCACACAATCAAACGGCTTCGCAACGAATCGACGTGGTCGCATTTCCCGCGATGGGCACGGGGTTCGGTCGGATGCCTTGCAGTGAAGCCGCCAGACAAATGGCGGTCGCATATCGCCACTTGCTCGATCCACCGCATCGGCTCGATTGGGAGTTTGTTATGGATCGCCAACTGGCAATCTGTTACGACGGCAAGCATCAGGTTGTGCGATGAACCCTTCCATACGCACCCGGAATGAGCGTTTCGCGACGCGTCTCGGTGACTCGCCACGACTCCCTCGCTTGCGCGTCTGGCTAACGGGATCAGAATTGTTGCCCGCTTAAATTCCCCTTACGCTTCGCTCGCTTGTGTCGCTTCTTCTTCGAGTTGCTTTGTGATGGGCGACAGGGCTTTGCGCATGATCTCGCGCATCTTGGCCACGTCGGGGATCTTGTCGGTGAATAGCTCGAACTGGCGGGCGGCTTGGCGCACGAACATATCGACGCCGGTGATGATCTGGCAACCGCTGCCCTTCGCTTCGCGGATGAGCAACGTCGTCTCCGGGGTATAGACCGTATCGAAGACGATCTTGCCCGAATGCATCGCGCTGCGGTGGAACGGCGACTCGTCGACTTTCGGGTGCATCCCCACCGGCGTGCAATTGACCACGACATCGTAATAGACGTTGTGCCGCCCGTGCCAGTCGAGGAATTTGCAGTGAACTTCTTCAGCGAGTTTGCTCGCTTTTTCGTCGGTGCGGGCCACGATCGTGAGGTTCGCACCTTCGCGGTGCATGGCGTGTGCGATCGCCCGCCCCACGCCCCCTGCCCCAAGGATTAATATCGCAAGTTGGTTGATCTGCGGTGCCTCTTCGCTTTCGGTCGCCTGTGCGATCAGGTGCGCCTTCAGCGATTCCACTGCCGCGGAATAATCCGTATTCGCGGCAAAAAATGAGCCGTTCGGACGACGCACGAGCGTGTTGGCCGCCCCCGAGAGTTTCACGAAGGCTTCGGATTCGCCTGCCAGTTCTGCCGCCGCTTGCTTGTGCGGAATCGTCACACTGTAGCCTGAAACTGGCACCGCGTCGAACGCCTTCACCATCTCGGGCAACGTGCCGACCGGTACGCGGAACGGCAGATAAATCGCGTTCGTTTTCGTTCGCAAATACATGTGGTTGTG
>JAYSKW010000174.1:0-2779 GCA_043726085.1 Limnoglobus sp. | reverse complement strand
CTTCGATGGCGCGCTCGTTCCGAGTCGCTACTCCGCCGTCGTCACGTGGTCCGGCCCCGATGGCAAATCGATCGAGGCGTTCACCCGCGACCCGCACCCGGCGAACGACGGGCAGACGTTCTTTAACCTGGCGTACCTCATCCATCAGGGCATCACGCACGACTCGACGCCGACGGTGGCACTTTTGCACAAGGGCGGCACCGGCGGCGCGGGTTACATCGACTACCTCGCGCTCGGTGAACTCGCGCCCGTACTCGGCACCGCCACGAACCTGAGCCGGTACTTTGCGGAAATCCACGCGGGCGATTACGCCGGGGCCGCGAACCCCGATGAATTCTTCGCCGACTACCTCGACGAACGCACGACGAACCGCCACCGGCCCGACCCCGTCAGTGGCTTCGCCGCCCACCTTCGCGCCCGTCGCCGCGTCGATGGCGTTCTCGCGATTGCGGCACTGTATCGCTCGTTGACGAACGAAACTGAAGCCGAAGCGACCGAGCTGACGCAGTTACACGCACTCGAAGACGCCATCGAAACGCGCGGACCGGAACTTGGCGCGGCTACACAAGCCGATGAGATTTTGCCGATGGTGATCGCACAAGAATCGTCGTGGGCGAAGAAACTCGCGGAGCGGATTCAGGTTCGTTCGGTCGAAGCGAAGCCGGGATTCCTCGCGTTCAATCCGTGCAGTTTCACGCGACGGATTACGCTCGAACTCGCGGATCAACCGGGGCCGATCGCGCTCGATGGCCCTGTGAAAGCGAGCGAGTGGGAAGCGGGTAAAGCGAGCGTTGTCGTCGAAGTTCCGGGCCTCGGTTTCGCCTGGTTCCCGAAAGGTGACGCCCGGCTGTCACCGCCGAAGCCCCGCATCAAGACCGCCGAAGGAACGACCGTCCGCAACGAGTTTTTTGAAGCGACGCTCGACCCGATCTCCGGTGGTCTGCGTGCGTTCCGCGACGTGCGCACGCGCATCAATCGCATCGGGCAGCAACTGGTGTTCAACCCCGGCAGTCGCATGAAAGCCACCGCCGTGACCGTCACGCACGCCGGGGCCGCGTACGGCGAAGTGACGAGCGAAGGGCAGATCGTCGACGAACACGATGCCCTGCTCGCGAACTTCCGCCAACGGATTCGCGCCTGGGTAGGCAGGCCCGTACTCGAATTGCGCATCGAAATTCAACCGATCCACCAACCGACTGGCTACCCGTGGCATGCCTTTTACGGTGCCCGCTTCGGTTGCCGCGACGACCGCATGGCCACCTTTCGCGGTGTCAACGGTACGAACTCGGTCAGCACGTACCCTCGCCCCGTGTCGCCCGATTACATCGAATTTCGCCTCGCGGCCGAACGCACGTTTCTGTTCACGGGCGGGTTACCGTTCGTGCAGCGCCACGACAAACGCACGATGGATTTGGTGCTCATTCCCGAAGGCGAAACGGCAACGACATTCGACGTGCTAATCGCCGCCGACCGCGAACACCCGATGCAAACCGCGAGCGGCTGGGTGGCACCCGCCCCCATTATCGAGACGACGAAAGGCCCGCCGCACATCGGAGCCACCGGCTGGCTCGCCGCCATCGACATGCCGAGCCTGTTGATGACATCGCTCCGCCCGACGACGCCCAGCGAAGGAAATTCCCGCGCCGTCTCCACCCGCTTCGTCGAGACATCCGGTTACGCCGGTGCCGCCGAACTCCGCTTCGCCCGCGACCCGAGTGCCGCTACCCTCATCGATATCACCGGCCAGGAACTGAGCGAGATCGCGATCAACGAGGGCGCGCTCCCGCTCGAATTTTCCGCCAGCGAACTGCTGACAGTAAAAGCCGAGTGGCAGTAGTCCGAACTCGTTTGCTCGTTATCGCACATCGGTAGTTGCACGCGGTTCGGTTCGCGTCTACACTGTCTCCCAAGGTGGGTGCGATTACCCACGGCCTGTCCGTTTCATCGAAAGGAATTTCCTATGTCATCGCGTCTCTCACGTCGGCGGTTCGTGCAACTCACGAGCGCCGGTAGCCTCGGGTATCTCTTTACCGGCCCCGCGTTCTCGGTGTCCAAAGCCTACGGTGCGAACGAGAAGCTCCGCGTCGCGGGTATCGGCGTCGGCGGCAAAGGTTCGAGCGACATCGACCAAGCCGGCGAACTGATGGAAGTCGTCGGCCTGTGCGACGTCGATAAGGATTACCTCGGTGCGAAGCTCAAAAAGTGGCCGAAAGCCAAGGGAGTATCGGACTTCCGCAAGCTGTTCGACGATGCCGAACTGATGAAGACCGTCGATGCCTTCACGATCAGCACGCCCGACCACATGCACGCGCTGCCGGCCGCGATGGCGATGCGTGCGAAGAAGCACGTCTACGTGCAGAAGCCACTCGCCCGCACCGTGTTCGAGAACGACTTGCTCCGCAAAGTCGCGAAGGAAAACGGCGTCTGCACCCAGATGGGTAACCAGGGCACGACCGAGAACGGCCTGCGCCGTGCGGTGGAAATTATCCAAGCGGGGACGATCGGCGATGTGACCGAAGTTCATGTCTGGACGAACCGCCCCGTGTGGCCGCAAGCCCCCGGTGTGACGAAGCGCTACGACGAAGTCGCCGTACCGGAATACCTCGACTGGCAATCGTACCTCGGGCCAGCCCCGGAACGCCCCTACGCGCACGGGCCGAGCAAGACCAAACGCGGTTGCTACCACGACTTCAACTGGCGCGGCTGGTGGGACTTCGGCACCGGCGCGATCGGCGACATGGCCTGCCACACCGCGAACATGGCGTTCATGGCGCTCAAG
>JAYSKW010000173.1:0-1154 GCA_043726085.1 Limnoglobus sp. | reverse complement strand
GCCGGAAGGTCGCTCGTTTTCTCATAGTTACTCGATTTTCCCCAACTTTCCCCACGCGCCGGGGGAAGGCTTGGGGCCGTCGGTTTCTGTGGGCGTAGTGAACTAACGATAGGGTCGTCGCAGTGTTGCATGCGATTTTGCATTTCCACTTTACGAATCGCGTATCAATCCTTTTTCAGCGAGTTGTAGACCAGCCCGCTTAGCAGCTTCGGGTAGAAATACGTCGATTTCGGTGGCATTTTCTCGAAATTCCCCGCGATCGTCTCGACGTGGTTCATCGAGGCGGGCGGTACGAGGATTGCGATTTGGCACTCCTTCGCAGCGACGGCATCGGTGACTTCCTTCATGAGGTGAACGTACTTGCAGACCGGTTCGCCGCCGATTTTCTCGCGAATAATCCGATCGATTACGAGTTTGTGCAAGATGCTGACGCCGAGGCCGCGCCAGTCTTTCGATTGATCGGTTGCGAGTTCGTCCATGATCGCCGGATCGCGCAATCGCGCGACGAACCAGTTGCCATCGGCAACGCTGCCGAAGCCGAGGACGTTCTGTTCGCCGTCCATTTCCATCGTTTCCCACGCGGCGGCGGCATCGGTGCCGAACGTGTCGACGATGTCGAAGTGATCTTGAAGTGCCACCTTCAGTTGCTCGGTCGTAACCTTCCCCAATCCGCTAATCAGGCGGTGCGTCGGCAAGATAATCAAGCCGGGGTCGCTCATGCCGACGAGCATCATGAGGCAGAAGTTCGGTGCGGATTCGTTGTCCGCCACGTTCCCCGCTGCGACTTGTTCGGCGAGGTAATTCAGCCCCGTTTCGTAGCGGTGGTGGCCGTCGGCGATGAACACCGGCTTCGGCCCCATGAAACCGATGACGACAGAAATCGTGTGTTGATCGGTAATCACCCACAGCCGATTCGTCACGCCGAGGTGATCGTTCGCGACTTGCGGTGGAGCTTTGCGGATCAGCGGTTCGATCTTCGCGAAGACTTCGCCATCGTCGTCGGGGTACAAGCCGAACACCGGCGAGAGGTTGAAGTTCGTCGCACGGTACAGGTTCAGGCGATCTTGCTTCGGGCCGGAAAGCGTCTGTTCGTGCGGGTGAATGCAGCCCGTGCCGAACGGTTCGAGGCGAACGCGGGCGAAGAAGCCACGGCG
>JAYSKW010000172.1:0-1916 GCA_043726085.1 Limnoglobus sp. | reverse complement strand
ATCTGACGCATGACGTCGGCGGGTAGCATGGCGTCAATCGCCTTGGGGGTGTGGCTTCGCGGCGGGCGGGTTCAGCAGGCTGCGCGTCAGCACTTCCTTCGCTCGGTCGAACTCCGGTTGCCAGAAGATTTCCGGCGAGCCGTTCTTCATGCAATCGCGAATCTTTTCGAGCGTGTTTCGCGCCATGTGCGGGCACTTGTTGCACGAGCACGTAATGCCGGGCACGGGTAAATAACGGTGCCGCGGGTGACGCTGTTCGAGTTGCCACATCATATTCGGCTCGGTGGCGACGATGAACTCGATCGGCGCCGCAAAACCGCCGACGTACTTGATCATCGCTTCGGTGCCGCCGATGAAATCGGCATGTTCGAGCAGGTTTTTCGGGCATTCGGGGTGCGCGATCGTCTGCGCCGTCGGGTGCTTTTGCTTCATGCGAACGAGGTCGTGAACGCTGAAAATCTCGTGAACCATGCACGAGCCGTTCCACAAGATCATCTTGCGGTTCGTCACTTCTTCGATGTACCGCCCGAGGTGCTGATCGGGCACGAACAGGATCTCGTACTCCGCAGGAATCTTCCGCACGACTTCCTCGGCATTCCCCGATGTCACGACCCAATCCGAGAGTGCTTTCACCTTCGCGGAACTGTTGATGTACGTGACGGTCTGGAATTTCCGGCCATTTTCGCGAAGCATCTCTTGATAGCGAAACAACTTGTCCGGCGGGCATGAATCGACAAGGCTGCACCCGGCTTGCAGGTCTGGCAGCAACACGCGCTTCGACGGGTTGAGCATCTTCGCGGTTTCGGCCATGAACAGAACGCCGCAAAACACGATCACCGGCGACTCGACCTTCGTGGCCTCGCGCGCCAGTTTTAGGCTATCGCCAGTAATGTCCGCGAGTTCCTGAACCTCGCCCTCTTGGTAGTAGTGGGCGAGAATCGTCGCACCGATTTTGTGTTTGAGTTCGAGAATCTCGGCGGCCACATCGCTCATGACGGCTGGCATGGCAACTCCCGTAACAGGTTTTCGACCGGGTAACGGAGTCCTCGCACGCACGGCTTACCGTGACAGATCGCCAGGTCGATTGCGATTCGCGATAGTAAAGGTTTCATAATGAAATCATACCAAACCGGGACGTATCACGCGATATTTCGCGGTTTTTAGCCGAGAACATCAACCTGAAAACGCTTGCGAACGCCTCGACCCGCGCCGGCGGCGAAGTGGCCGGTTTGGAGTAGGCGATACTTCCACAGATGATGGCGCTTGCCTCTCGATGCGATTCTGTCATAATTTGGTGACACGCTCCACCCAACGAGATCGCGATGTCACACGTTCGACGCTTATTCGCTGCGGCCCTTGCGAGTGCGGTTACGATGTTCGGCTCGGTATACGCGGCCGATTGGTCGCGGTTTCGCGGCCCCAACGGCGATGGTACCTCAAGTGAAACCATCCCGCTGAAGTGGTCGAAGACCGAAAACGTCGCGTGGGTGAAGCCGATACCCGGTAAGGGCAACTCGTCGCCGATCATCGTGAAGGGGCATCTGTTCGTACAGTCGGCGTCGGCGGATGGCTCGAAGCGGTTCCTCGTCTGCATGGATGCCGCCACGGGCGATACGAAGTGGACGAAGTCGCTCGGCGGCCAACCATCGAAGACGCACGCGAAGAGTTCGCTTGCCTCGTCGACGCCGACCTGCGACGGCGAACAAGTTTATGCGATGTTCTGGGACGGCAAAGCAGTGGCGATTCATGCCTTCGACATGGAAGGCACCGAGAAATGGCACGCCTCGCTCGGCAGTTACGAAAGCCAACACGGCGCAGGGATGTCGCCCGTCGTTCATGCGGGCAAGGTGTTCGTGAACTTCGACCAAGACGATGCCGCCGAGATCGTGGCGTTCGATGCCAAGACCGGCGCGAAG
>JAYSKW010000171.1:0-9132 GCA_043726085.1 Limnoglobus sp. | reverse complement strand
CTTCAAGACGCCTCGCAAAAGTCGACTTACGTCGGATCGCGTTTCACTTTTTGACAGTTGGCATTCGTGTGGGTGGACCGAATCGGAACCAGCGTGGGGGGTACATGATTAGCCCTTGCAGCACGACGAAGAGCATCGCCAAGTAGAGCGTCGTGAAGAAGATCTCGGGTTTGCCTTCGATGAAAAGCAAGTTGTGCAGAAGTCGACCGAGGAACGTCTCGGCACTGTCGAACGACTGCCCCGCCAGTTGGCGAAGCTGTTCTTCCCAGACCGTGAGCGGGCAGCGCAGGCCGCGAATCGCTTCGTAGGCGACGATGGCAATCATCGTCAGGTGCGCGAACCGGAACCACGGATTCCGCGCCCATTGCGCACGGGCCGCCGCACCGACGACGATCGCCAATTGCCCGAGAACGACGAACGCAACGTAACCCACATGCGCAGCGACGACCGCATCGGCTAAAAAGCCATACATGGTATCGGCCCCAGTAATAGAGGGTGCGTATCGAACCGAAAGTGGACGGTGTCCCCGTCTGGTAATACGACGCGCCGCGTGTGGGATTTATTCCCGGTCCCGTTGCGTTCCCAGAATTAGCCGCGACGCGCAGTCTTCGTAGCGGAGCGCGTGCGCGTTTTGAAGTTGCGCGATTTGCAGGTACGCCCAGGGGTACGACGTAAGACGTCTAACCCTGGGCTAAAAGATGGAACCCCGTTGGGGTAAATACATACGCAATTCTGTACCCAACGGGCAACGCCGTGAAGGATTATTTCGCTTGTATTTTGAGGTTTGCGCGGGAAGTCGCCGGGTCAGAAGTCTCACGATTTCCGCTACGAAGCGATTCTGACGTAGTCGAAGTCGTGAGACTTCGGGAAGGGAGGCTCCGCGTCAGAAGTCTCACGACTTCTGCTACGAAGATTGGCGAAACGGGCTTACCTCGCCGATGTCAGCAGTAAGACGGGTTGCCGTCGGCTGCCGATTGACGCTCACCGCTTCCCCGTTGCACTAACGATCCAGGTCGTCAATCCAGCCCGCCGACTTCGCCGCCGTTCGGCGTGATGGCCGCCCAGAAGGTCGTCTCGCTGACGCCGGGGCGAATCGTCCGCACGCTGCCATCGGCCATCGCGACCAGCAACCCCGCCGAATACGGCGTCTGCAACATGTGGCAATTCGCCTCTTCGACTTTCGGCCGCACCTGAAACGTCACCCCCGCCACCGAAGGACGCGTGACGTTGTCAGTAGTGATGGCGTGAACATCGCCCCAGACCGGGTCCGCAAACGTGGAACGACGAGGCGAATAGTAATTTGGCAAATGATTATCTGTGCGAAGATTCGGCGGATTGTTCAGATATGCGTCGAAGCTGACATTGCCAGGATTTCCTTTCGGCTCGAAATACCGTTCCGCAAATAGTATTGTATTAGAAGTCCCATCGGATATCGAAGTAGGGAATTTAGGCCCATTGATAAACATTGGATAATTCCAACTATAACTCGTTACAGTATTCCTATATGGCTGTGTCAAATTCGCAAGCGTTGGATCTGCAGGGCTGAACAGGATTTTCGCTTGAATCGGATGACCAGTACTATCGTATAAATCGGGGTGCGAATCGTCAGTCATCACAACGGCAAGTTGTAGCGGGGGATTGTGCATATCCATTTTCATGTTCGGCGACACACCTCCACCATATCCGTCGTATTCCGCGCTGAATTGATGAAGGGCAAGCGCCAACTGACGAATTTGATTCGACGATTGGGCAAGAATCGCATTCGATCTCACCTTTTGTACTGCTGATATTATTAATCCCGTCAGTAATGCCAGTATTGCGATAACGACCAACAACTCGAGCAATGTGAAAGCGAAACGCTTTGAACTGTGTGTCATGCAACAACTCCTCTTTGAGCAACAGCCAACATCCCTGTCGGCAAAACAAACTCAGCAGTTGGAATCCGAATTCTCGAAACGCTTGCATCTGAGATAAGCTATTTCGTTTGAACATACTGCAATTTGCGAATTTCGGCTATCTTCCAATCGCCTGTAAGCTATTTGATTGGATTAAACAGTCGGAAATGGGTTTATCTCAAACGTCCATTTAACCGGTCTTCCAAATCCTGGCTTGAGGCCATTCGCCGTTGCTCGGATTGCGTATACTACGCCTGCTGGTGCTGGATTTGTGAAAGTCCAATCGTATGCGCCCATGTTGAAATCGGCGAAAGTAAGCGTTTTTGGCAGAAATAAATTCGAAGGTGTGAACTTTCCCAAGTTGTCGAGAGTTCCGACTTCTAGCGTTGCATTTGTAAATGACATCCCGACCGGAATCGTGATGGTTCCAGTGACTTTGATGTACCTCAATAGCAAAGGCGCAGGACCGGCGACGTTTGTCGGATTTGCGGTCATGTTCTGAGCGTGTGCCGCAGTGGCCATCAAGGCCAGCATGGCGAGGGAGAGGAGAGACTTCTTCACAACGAACTCCTTGCGAAACATGGGGGAGATGCCGGATCGGTGCGACCCGCGAAATCGATCTTACTGCTACCCCCCCCCCCCAAGTTTCAACCGCAATTCCGGATAAATTTCCATTTTCATTAAAGTTACGATGAACCGCCAGTTTGACGCACCGGCGGTGGTGAGTCAAGCGAAACCTTTTTCGCTGAATGCCGTCAGCAGTCAAGAAGATCTTGGGTTCCCAGAATTCGCCGCGACGCGAAGTCTTCGTAGCGGAGCGCGTGCGCGTCACCGATTCACTTCCGTTCGCGGATCGCTGCGTATTTTCCGCCGCCGTAGAGTGCGGGTGGGTAACACTCCACTAGCAATCGTTGCGGGTGCAATTTCACTTCAAATGCGGTGATGCCGTCTTCGGGCGTGCAGAAAAATTCGCCGTCCATGTGTAGGCAAAGTGCGCGTTGGGACTTTACGCGAAGCGTTCGGCACTGGCCCATTCGCAGTTTTGCGTGATCGGTCGGCAGATGGCCCGAGAGCATTCCGGGGAAGTGGCGGATGAGTTCCCAGCGGCGAATGTCGCCGACGTGGAGGTAGTGGAACAGGCCATCGTCGAGCGATGCGGCCGCCGTCAGCGGGAAGCCGCCTTCGCGCTGCGCCAGGCCCAACGACATCGCGAGCGTCGGCAAATGCAGCGTTTGCTCGTCGATTTGGAGTTCGAGTGTCGGCGTGGCGAAGTGGCGTAAGAGAGCCTTGCCGACGGCGAGTGCATAGAGCGGGATGCCGCGTAGCCAGCGGATTTTTCGCGATTCGATCGTGACCATGCCGTTGAAGCCGAGGCCGCAACTGTTGACGAAAAATGGCTGCCGCCCTGCCCCGCTCACTTGCCCGACATCGACGCGCAGGGTTTGCAAATCGTCCCACGGTCGCGATTCGCGCCACCACGTTTCCAGCCCGAGCGTGAAGGCGTAGTCGTTCATCGAGCCGACGGGAAGTGTCGCGAACCGCACGTCGGGATTGCCCGCCGCTAGAATGCCGTTCGCGACTTCGTGAACGGTGCCATCGCCGCCGGCGGCGAGGATTCGCCCGAACCCGGCACGTACCGCTTCGCTCGCTAGTTCGATGGCATGACCCGGCTCGCGGGTCGCCCGGAACTCCGTGCCGGGGGGCGTGCGGGCCTGCCACACCTCTTGTAGCTTTGCAGCCCGACCGCGACCGGCAGTTGGGTTGTAAATCGCGCAAGTCGGTATCATGAGGAAGCACGGTTCAAACAGCGGTGGTTTTGGGTAGCAGGTGCGTTCTGCGTTCTTCGTTCTTCGGTAGCCGCAGGTCTTCAGCCTGCGCGGGGGCAACGACACTCGAAAACCAGTCGTGGCGAGTCTTCGAGACGCGACGCAATAAGCCACAACGTTCATTCCGGGCGCTGGAAACGTCGTGTTTCGCAGACTCACCACGACCCTCAATCGTTGCCGGTGGAAGTACGCAGGCTGAAGACCTGCGGCTACCAGATTTGGCAGGAAGTGAGAAAACAGCTACCCCGGTTTGAACCGTCCCCATGAGGAAGACATACGAGGCGACTGAGGATGCGGCGAATGAACGGCTGGCTGGCGGTAGATAAACCGAGCGGGATGACTTCGCGGGAAGTCGTGAACGCGGTGCAGAACTGGTTCCCACGACGGACGAAAATCGGCCACACCGGCACGCTCGATCCGCGTGCGACGGGGTTGCTTGTCATCTGCATCGGCGAGGCGACCAAACTTGCGGACACGGTGCAAAGCATGGGCAAAAGTTATTGGAGCCGCATCCGCCTCGGCGCGACTAGCGACACCGACGATGCCGATGGCGCGATCGTGGAAACGGCCACCGCGACGCCGCCAGATGAAGCCGCGGTTCGAGCCGCGATCCCCGCATTCATCGGCAGTATCTTGCAACTTCCCCCGATCTATTCCGCGCTGAAAGTCGGCGGGAAACGCGCGCACAAGTTGGCACGCCGGGGCATCGATCCGAAGCTCGAGCCGCGTACGGTCCGCGTCGATGCGATTCGATTCTTGTCGTACGACTGGCCGTTTCTCGAAATCGAAATCGACTGCGGAAAGGGCACGTACGTTCGCAGTATCGCCCGCGATCTGGGTGCCATCTTCGGCGTGGGCGGGCTGGTGCAAGAACTGCGTCGCACCCGCGTCGGGCCGTTCGTCGTCGAGGAAGCGATCCCGCTCGAATCGTCGCGCCATGCCGCAGTGGCCGCATTGCTGCCGCTCGAAAGGTCGTCGTTATGACAGCATGGTTGAACCGCACGGTGGTCGGCGCGGGGCTGACGAGTTTCCTCGCCGACGTCGGTTACGAGTTGGCGACATCGTTGCTGCCGTCGTTTCTGATTCTGCTCGGGTTGCCGTTCGGCCAAGCCGCACAAGTACTCGGTGCGATCGAGGCGGCGGCCGAGTTCATTTCAAATACTGCAAAAATTCTCATTGGCTGGTGGAGCGACCGCATCGGCAAACGCAAGACACTCGTCGTGACCGGGTACGTGCTGACGGGGTCCGCGTTCGCACTCTGCGCCCTGGCCGTGGCGTGGCCGTTGGTGCTCGTGGCGAAGTCGCTGGCGTGGCTCGGTAAGGGGATTCGCGGGCCGTTGCGGAACGCGATCATCACCGATGCCGTCGACCCCGCACACCGGGGCAAAGCGTTCGGTTTCCACAAAGCGGGCGATACGCTCGGCGCTGTTGTCGGGCCGTTGCTCGCGGCGTACTTGCTCTATCAGATCCCCGCCGCGAACGTGTTGGGCTACGACCCGCACGGCACGTACGCGCTGGCGTTCTGGCTGACGCTGATACCGGGGTTGGGTGCCGCACTCACGTTCGCATTGCTCGTTCGCGAACAGCGATTCACGCCGAAACTGGGGCTACGCCTCGGCGCATCGATCGCGCTTCTTCCCGCGAGTTATCGCAAATTTCTCGTCGGCGTCGGGCTGTTCGGCCTCGGCGACTTTTCGCACACGCTGTTGATCCTCGCCGCGATTCAATACCTGCCGCTCGATGGCATCTCGGACCATCCGCAACGCGCCGCCATCGCGGGGATTCTCTGTTATGCGTGGCGAAATGCCGTGCAAGCCGCGATGGCGTTCCCCGCCGGTTGGTTCGGCGACCGGATCGGCCACCGCAAATTGTTGTTCATCGCCTACGTGCTGGGCGCGCTGACAATGGCGCTATTTGCCGCATGGATGACGATCGTCGATGGCTCGCTCATCGGATGGGCAGTGTTATTCGCATTGGCGGGAACGTACATGGCGATTCAGGAAACGATCGAGCCGCCGCTCGTCGCGGAGTTCGTCGCAGACAAAGCGATTCACGGCACCGCCTACGGCGTCCTCGCCGTCGTCAACGGCCTCGGCGACGTCGGAGCCAGCCTCATGGTCGGCTGGCTCGTCATGACGTACGGGTGGAGCACCGGCTTACTCTTCGCCGCCACCATGATGGCACTCGGTGCGGTGTGGGTGTTTCGCATCCGCAAAATAGGAAATGTATGATCGCTATCGCGGTTTCAACTCTCGCAAAGTTTTTCCAGCCGTGTACAGTGCCGTCATGATGGTCAGTTCGGCATCGGCACGCTGAAAGATCGAGTCAGTCGTTGCATCATTGGTGAAATGATCGAATCGAGTTTGCTGTGGCGAATCGAGGTACGGGTACGCGAACTGGCGTAAATAATCGAAGTGCTGCTTCAGATATGCGGTCGTTTTACTTTCAAAAGGGGCAATTCTCTCGAACGCATGGACCCGACGCCGTACGGTCGAGAAACCGGCTTCACGCAACTGTTTGCGGAGCCGACGGGCGGGAGAATGCTTCATCCCGCTGCCGTACTTTGCTCGCGAGGCTTGCAATAATGCCGCAGGTAGTGCCGCCTCTAACTCGACGGGCCACGGGAGTAAAACATGGTGGAATTCGTCGACTTCATACACGATCACCTGGCCTGTGACGGTAATCAATCGGTGCATTTCCGCCAAGGCACCTTGTGGGTCGAGGCTGATAAGACTTTCTGCACACCAAATTAAATCGAAGGACTCTGCATCGTAAGGGAGGTGATAGGCATCGGCTGCTTGAACGTGGAACTGATTCGGTTGAAGGATATCCTTCAACCGATCGCGTAAAGGCTGTATATACGCTTCGCAATTGTCGATGGCCGTCAGATGTTGGCCTTCACGAATTCGATTTGCCAGTAATTTTGTATAGAAACCGGAACCGCACGGTACATCGAGGATCGGCTTTTGCGGGATCCACTTGAGGCGCTGAATCATTCGCGTCAGTTCCGGCTCGAACGCCTCGTGGAACGATCCCTGATATCGATCGTAGTCTGGTGTGCGTCGGCTCATTGTCGTCCTTAACGGGAACGGCCCGTGCGGTTTTCTGGCTCGTGCGACGACTTCGTCGATGGCTTCGCTGCGGGAACGACCTTAGTCATCATTCGCGACTTCACGGTCGATTTCGCTTTTTTGACTGGAATCTTTTCTTCCACTTTCTCAGTCGTCTCCGATTTAACCGCCGGCTTCACCTTCTTCGCAACGACCTTTTTCTTCGCTTTTGCCGGTTTTGAGTCGAGGAGGCCGAGTTTCTCCCCGACGGGATGGACGACGTGTTTGTCTGCCGCGTCCACGACTTGCACGGCGGCATCGGCGATAGCTTCGCGAACTTTGCCGAGTACGGTTTTCCGGGCCATGATTTCAATCCTCAAATAGGTTTTCGGTCGAAGCGGTAGATGTCAGCATCCGGGTTTGGGCGTCCGAGGCAATGATCGGCGAGAATTTTTGCCGCGATGACGCTCATCGTGATGCCGTTTCCGCCGAACCCAACTGCGAAGCAAACGCCGGGCCATTCGGGTGGTTCGCCGATACACGCGAGACCATCTTCACTTTCGCCAAAGGTACCTGCCCAGTTATAGGCGACTTCAAATGGGGAACCGGGGAACAGCGCTTCGTATCGGCGGACGAGCCGTTCCGTCTTACGTGCCAGCAGCGATTCCGAGCGATGATCGCTCGAGTGCGGCGTGTCTTCACCGCCGATGAGTATGCGTTGATCGGGCGTCGTTCGCAGATAAAAATACGGGCGAGCGCTTTCCCAAATCAGACACTGATTCGGCCACTGAGGCATCGTTTCCATCGGCTCGCTGATCGCCGCAAAGGTACTGTGTAGAGTACCGCGATGACTTTTCAAATACGCTTTCGATTCGTATCCCGTTGCCATAATCAGTTTGCTGGCTCTCACTGTCGGTCCGCGATCCGTCGCTAATTGAAACCCGTCGGCGTCGCGATCGAATTTCACCACTTTCGTTCGGTCGTAAATGCGCGTGCCGCATTTCTCGGCTAGTTTCAATAATTGATGCGTGAATTGGAAGACATCGATGCTGGCATCTCCGCGACTGAGAATTCCTGCGGGTGCCGCGAACGGAAACTGATCGGCCACTCGCTGCGCATCGAGGTATTCCACGTCGAAGCCGTGGCGTTTGCGGCATTCGTATTCGCGCAACACTCGTTTCTCGTGCGATCTACGACTCGCAAAGTAAAAGCTCTCGCAGCGTTTGAATTCGCAAGTCGTCGGTAGTTGCCCGCTGAGTTCTTCGATGCGGTCGATGGCTTCAAGGCCAAGTCGATAAGCCCGCACGGCCTGTTGTTCGCCGACGCGCTCGATGAGTTCCCAGAGTTCGGTATCGATTTCGTACTGGAGCAACGCCGTACTCGCTATGGTGCTTCCCATCCCGGCATCGCGCTGATCGAGCACGACGCAATTCAAGCCGGCCTCGGATAACTCGTTTGCAATCAAAGCACCCGTGATGCCCGCACCGACGATTACTACATCGCATCGTTCATCCGCATGAAGTGCGGGGTACGTACCGATGAATCCATTTTTCACCAGCCAAAAAGGATGACCCGTACGCAAATCCATAAGCGACGACCTCGAAGGCACAACTCACTCGAACACTAACCTGACGAAATCACCTCGTAGCAATTTCCATTCCCGTTGGCACGGAGTGTGCATTTGCCGTTACTGCTCTCACGCGGGATTCTGCTTCCCTCAGTGATGGGCATACATTTTTGAGGGGATTGCAATGGCGAGTATGACCGAACCGAAGAAGACGTTAGACCTGCCACCGACGGGTCCGGGCAACCTCGATCCGATTTCGGGGAAACCCGGTGCTCACCCGATTGAGACCGGCGTGGGTGCGGCACTCGGCGGTGCGGCAACGGGGTTCGCTGCGGGTATTCTGGCTGGGCCAATCGGCGCTGTGGCCGGTGCCATCATCGGCGGCGTGGCGGGCGGATACGCCGGTAAAGAAGCGGGCGAGTACATCGACCCGACGGCCGAAGACAGCTATCTCCGAGACGAGTTCGAGACGCGCGATTACGCTCAAGACGGCGACTACGACACGTTCCAGCCGGTGTATCGCCACGGTGCGAAGGCCGAATCGAACAACGTCGGCAAGAGTTTCGCCGAAATCGAAACCGGCTTGCAGACTGAATACGAGAATCAACCCGAGCCACCGCCACTACCGTGGGAACGCGCTCGCGGCGCTCTGGCCGACGGTTACGACCGTGCCGCCGAACTCCGCAAGAAGCGCAGCGGCTCGACGAAGAAGTAGAACTCGCTGCTGACACAATTAGCCGCGACGTGGAGTCTTCATAGCGGAGCGCGTGGACTTCACCCATTATCGGTGATGC
>JAYSKW010000170.1:0-5694 GCA_043726085.1 Limnoglobus sp. | reverse complement strand
CTAAAAGTTCGACAAAATCTTTTCTCCCTGGAAATGTTTCGTAGAAACGAGGATTATCTCTAGCTATTCCGATTGGGTAAAACTGCGATGCGAGCAGTGAATCGACTAGTTTCTCGTAAGCATCGGGGGATCGATCCGCCACGAACGCATCGACTTCTTTCTGCGAGGGCGGCAAGCCGACGAGATCGAAATGCAGCCTTCGAATGAGCGTACGGCGATCCGCAGTCGGGGCAGGGGTAAGCGACTTCGTTTTCCATTTCGCTTGAATAAAAGTATCAATCGGGTTTTCGCCTGCAACGATCGGCGGCTTGCGGATCGGCTGAAAGCTCCACCAGTCGTTCGGGTTCGTGGCCGTCGAACCATCGTCGGGCCAAATCGCACCGGCGGCGATCCACGCTTCGAGAATGCCAATTTCGCTTGCGGAAAGCCGCTCGCCTTTCGGTGGCATTCGGGTGTCATCGATAGCCGTCACGCGGTGCCAGATCGCACTCTCACGCGGTTTCCCCGTCGCAAACAGTTTGCCGTTGTCGCCACCTTTCAGCGCATCGGCCTTGCGATCCAGCCGCAGTCCGCCACGCGATTTCGTTTCGCTATGACACGCGAGGCAGTGCTTCGCAAGAATCGGCTTTACGCCAGTCGTAAAGTCCGCTACCGGCGCAGCAACGACTATCGGTGCCAACGCAAACAGCAGAACGAACGAGATCGAGTGCCGCACAGCGTTCGCTCCAGAATGTGGATTTCACCGGGAACCAGCAAAACTAGCCTTCGGAGACGTCTTTAACGATTTGGCGTGCTAGTTTGTAGGCGTTGCGGATGTGTGTGCCACGCAGGTCGAGTTGATCTTGCGTGAACATTCGCCCCGCTTCGCAGGTTGGCAACCCCGCGATTTCAATCGTCAGAGGCAGCAGTTGCATGAATTCGCGGACGCGCTGTTGGCGAACCTCGGCTGAGTTATCCACAGTCATCGCAATACTCCCGATGCAGGTGAAAAAGATAACGTCATGGTAAGCAGTTTACCACAATAATAAAGCCCACACGCTCATGTGTGGGCTTTCGCTCTAACTGATGATCGACTTGCGGCGTTTGATGTAATCCCAGACCACAAAGCGATCGAGTTCGCGGCCCGTTGTGTAAACGACGCGGCCTTTCGTCGATTCGGCGAGCGTTCGTGCGAAGCGGATGTCCTCCTCGGATTGGCTCCACGTCGAGAGCAGGAAGATGTTGATCGTGATGCCTTCCTTCGCACACAGCTTCGCTTCGCGAAGCGTCGCTTCCTCGGTGCGCGGGTGTGGCGGATAGAGCATGTACAACATGCTGCCTTCAAAGTGTGCCGTCGGTAGTCCGTCGGTAATCAGCATCACTTGCTTGTTCGGCGTGTCGCGGTTGCCGAGGTATTTCCTCGCCGTTTGTAGGGCATGTTGAATGTTCGTGAAGTGCCACGGCACATTCGACTCACTCACGTTCGGATTGCTCATGTCCGCTTTCAACCGCACGACGGGGTCGTAAACCGTCACCGGTTTCGGCATCAGTGTCGGGATTTCCGCCAACGATCGTGGCTTCGCGAACGTGTACATCTCGATGAACTGCAAGAAGTCGCCGGGGTATTCCGCACGGATCAGGCCATCGAGCGCCAAGCCCATTCGTTTGACGTTCGCGTATTGCATGTCGTAACGCATCGAGCCGGACATATCGAGCAACACGCACGTCGCTGCCTTCGGCGTGTTCCGCGTGTGGTGAATGACGATGTCTTCGGCTTTCATCCGTATCGGGCCGCCCGTGTTGCCCGACCGCAACATCGCGTTAATCATGCTCGAAGGAATGTCCATGTTCGTGACCGAATCGCCGAACTCGTACTCCTTCGTTCGCGGCGATTCGGTGGCCCCTTCGCCCAGAACCGCATCGGGGTGTCGCCCCGTTCGCGACGTTTGCAGTTCGTTGAAAATCGTCGACAGTACCTTCGATTGGAACAACCGAAACGCTTTCGGCGTCATCTGGAACTGGTTCTTGGAGTTCGTTTCCAGCCCCTGTTGCTCGGCCTGTTGACGTAAGTATTCGGCAATTTGTTCCTGTAGCTGGCGAAGCTGATCGGCATTCTCGGTGCCGGTGAGGTCTTGCACCTCTTCCATGTCGATGTAGCCGAGTTGCCCCGACGCTTTCGCTTCCTGAAGTTGCTGGAGTAACTTTTCGATCGCGTCGAGTTCCTCCTTAATTTCTAGAGCTTGCGGCACCGTCATCTTCGTGCTGCCGGTGAACTCGTACTTCGAGACGAGTTCGTCAACCTGGTACTTGTCGCCGAGTTTCTGCACGAGCTGGACGATGTCTTTCGCGAACTTGCCGTTATCCTTGCCCGCACGGTAATACAGATTTTCGAGGTCGCGAAGTTGCTCCTCGGCGACGGCTTCCTTGAATTCCTTGACTAGCTTTTCGGGTGGCACGACCGTTTCGGCCTTCTGCGTGTACGCCGACTTCGCAGCATCTTCGGCGGCCTTCGTTTCGTACGTTTCGAGGATCTTTTTCTTGCGCTCTCGCAGTTCTTCCATGATCTTGTCGATGTTCGCGATGAACCCCGCAATCTGGCTCGGGTCAATCTTGACCATCTTCGCGAGTTCTTCTTCGGATAGCTGCCGCATATCGCCGTAGGCCAGCATGTGCTCGAACGCGGCCGAAACCATATCCGGTGGCGGCGCGGTCGGGCTGGGAAACTCCATCGGGTCGTACTTTTGATAGGTGTGGATGATTCCACCGAGGCGATCCGGGGTGCTCATATTTTCGTCCGTCGGAGGCTGCGCAATTCATTTCGTGTACTGCTTCAGTTTAGGCAGCGGGTCAAGCGGCGTGGTAAAGCGAATTTGCGTTGTCGACAAAATCGTGCGAATCGGCAACGCGGGGCTAAACATTCGGACCGGGCCAGCCGATATAACCGGTAGACTCGTCGTACCGTTGGCACGAGCAGGGATGTTCTGTGCTGCGACGGCTGAAGTAAAGGTGAATTATGCGACGCAACCACCGTATGCTGACGGGTGCCATGACCTGCCTCGGGCTGGGACTAATCACCCAAACTGGCTGCCAGACGTACTTTGGCGGGATGACCCTGCCGAGTCCGCACTACCTCCAACAGCGCCCCCAATACTTCCCACCCGATCCGACCTTCCCGCTACAACGCGAAGTCGATTCGATGCAAGACGCCGACGGCGCACTGCGTCGAGGTGCGGCCGCCGGTATCGGTGTCGCTGCACCCGCTATTGGCCCCGTCGGTGCGGTCGCTCTGCCGGTTCCCGTGGCCAAGTAGCACGCAATTCGTCGCGATATTGTCCGTATTGACAGTCGCGCGATTCGCGATTATTACCCGCCCACGAGCGGTTCCGACAGGACGTCGGATATGCCAGGGGCAAAGGACTGCCCCTGCCCGTTCTTCTAGGGAGAGGGTGCATCTATGCGGCACGGAATGTCGTTTTCATCGAGTCTCAGTCTCGTCGCTTGCATCGTGTTCATCTCATCGATAGGCTGCCATTCCGCAGACAAAACCATTCTCCCGAGCAAGCAACTCAAGCCCTATGTGCCGGCAACACCAGCGAAGACTACGCCGACGGCCAGCCTGTCGCGCACGCCGAGCAACCGCAGTCCGGTTGTGTCGAACGAGAGTTTTCAGCGAAATCAATTGAACAACGTGCCGATGCAGACGAGTACGAGCCAAGTGCCGGTGATTCCGACGACGGGCATGCCTGTGCCGATCGCATCCAATGAAGTCCGTTTGCCAGGTTTACAAGAACCGACGCCTGCCGGGTTGACCCCGCCAACGCCACCGGGATCGATAGTTAGCCCCGCGATACCTGCGCCGACGGCGCCCAACGCACCGATCATGCCCGCGATGTTTGACGCGAAATAATGCCTTCGCGGGTCGAAATCTCGTCGCCAGAATCGACGTAAGTCACAATTGGTGAAGCTCCAAAACCATGTTTTGGGGTGTTTTTTCGTCACAAAATGTCACTTTTCGATCGCATATCGCTGATCTGTTTCGAGGGTTTTTGCCGTAAATCGAACTTTTGTAGTGAGTTACGCCGATCGTCATTCGATTGGCCCTCGACGAAAGTACCGGTCAAAAATCGACCGAGCACGACACAAAATCGACCGAGTACGACATGAAATCGACCGGACGCGACATTCTCACGACATTTGGAGACATTTCTATGTCATCCCGTGCGGGACACGAATTCCGACTTACGTCGGATCGCCTCCGATTGTTTGACATCGGGGAATCGTGTGGGTGCCGTTATCGTGACGGTTTTGCGGCTGCTTTCGCGATTCGTTTTGCGATCTGAGCCGCGGCGGTACCGGCTTTGAAACCGGCATCGATATTCACCGTCACCACGCCCGCTGAGCAACTGTTGAGCATCGTCAACAGCGCCGCCACGCCGCCGAACGATGCGCCGTAGCCGATGCTCGTTGGCACGGCGATCACGGGGCAATCGACGAGGCCACCGACCACGCTCGGCAACGCGCCGTCCATCCCCGCACACACGATCAGCACGTCGGCTTTTGCGATTCGTTCGCGGTGCCGCAAGATTCGGTGAATCCCCGCCACGCCGACATCGACGATCATCTCGACCCGTACGCCCATCACACGCACCGTATTCGCGGCTTCCTGCGCGACGGGCAAGTCGCCCGTTCCCGCCGTAATCACGAGGACATCGCCTACTGGTTCGGGCTTCGGGCCAGGCGTAGGTAGCCAAAACGTCCGGGCGACGCGATCGATCTCGGCAGTGGGAAATGTCACGCGAAGCGAATCGCTTTGTTCCAAACTGAGTCGCGTGACAAAACAATCTTGTTTCGCATCAGAAATCCGCGCGACAGCCCCAGCGACCCACGCGGCGGTTTTTCCTTCGGCCAGTATGACCTCCGGGAACCCGCATCGCTCTTTCCGGTGCAGGTCGAGCGTCGCAAAACCCAAATCGCCGAACGCTGGTTCGCCGAGCCGTGCGACCGCCGCATCGACCGCCACCGTGCCCGTGCGAACGCCTTCGAGCAACTGATTTAATTCTGTCGTTGTCATTGTTCTCAAGCCGAAACTGGCATCTGGTTTGTCGGATTCGGGCGTGGTTCATATCGAGTGATTTAGTTATCACTTCCGCTGAAAGTCCCGATTATGTGGGGCACGTTTTTTACGTGCCATTTTCTAGAATGACACGTAAAAAACGTGCCCTGTTTTGTACCACCGCAGTAACCGTTCAAGGTGTATTCTGTTTTTCTGTGAACCCACTGGTATTGTAGGTCGGGTCGAAGCTTTGAGAGGCCCGACAGTGCATTCACGCGACGATTCCAAACCTTCTGGGTTTTTGTCGTTGGCGTTCTGTCGGGCCTCATCGCAAAGCCTCTTCGACCACGACCTACGGGTTCTGGTATGTTGAAAATTCAATCTGCCTCGTGAACGGTTACCGCGCGCATTCGCGTCCGATTTCACTTTAGTATATCTCTTGCACTCTGCGACAAGTTGCTACGTTCGATGACAGGCCCGCCTACAATCACCACGTGTTGGGTCGCTGCGAACCCTTCGGTGTCGTATTGTGTCTGATTCTCCACAGAACGCCCACTATTCATCGCGATTGAAACCGAATGGACTTGCACACGCTCGAACTGCTCCAGTTCGATAAAATTTTAGCCCTCGTTGCCGGTTATACGGCCTCGTCGCTCGGTCGC
>JAYSKW010000169.1:0-2550 GCA_043726085.1 Limnoglobus sp. | reverse complement strand
GATCGTCGGGAATCTGGATGTCGAACTCTTCTTCGAGTTCCATCACGAGTTCGACGATATCGAGCGAGTCGGCCCCAATGTCTTCGACGAAGCTGGTGTTGTCCTTCACTTGGTCCTTATTTACGGCCAAATGCTCGCACACGATGTCGATGACCTTCTGTCGAATTTGCTCGTCGGACACGCTTCGTCCCTCCGTGGCAGTCGATCCCGACCGCCGATCCTACGACCCCCGCGTTTCTTGCGGTTGTCGTAGCTAAAATATTCGATTGTTTACGTTTTACGCACCCAGCTACCGCACGTCTTGCGACGTCGGCAACTCGGACCGAATCAGTGTATACTCTCGTTAATGTTTAGAAGTCTCGACAGAAAAGAAAAGGGCCATCGGTACGCAATCGCCGGATCGCGCGGATCGATCCCCATTTATGCCGAGACGTTCACCAAACTCGCTTTGCGATCGACTCGCTTGAGTAGCCCGGCCAGCACGCGACCGGGGCCGATTTCGTAGAACTTTTCCACGCCGCTCGCCATCAGGCCGCGGATGGTGTCTTCCCAGCGCACGGGTGAAATCACTTGTCGCACGAGCAGATCGGCGATTTGCGTGGCGTTCGTGTGCGGTTGGGCATCGACGTTCGACCAGACGGGCACTTTCGGCGAATGCAGCGTCACCCGTTTCAGTGCCTCGCCGAGTTGCGTGTCGGCGGGCTGCATCAGCGTCGTGTGGAACGCCCCGGCAACCGCGAGTCGAATCGCACGCAGGTTTCGCGATTCGGCCAAGCGGCACAGTTCGTCGATCGCGGCCGCCGAACCGGAGACGACGATGTTCCCTGGGCACAACAAGTTCGCCACTTCGATCAACCCCGCCGTTCGCGATTCGGCCACGAGCGCTTCGACTTCGCCGATGTCCAACCCGATGATGCTCGCCATACCGCCAGGTGTCGCATCCGCGGCCGCTTGCATCGCCGTACCGCGGGCATGAACGACGCGCAGGCCATCGGCAAACGACATCGCCCCCGCGAACGCGAGTGCGGTGTATTCGCCGAGGCTCAGCCCCGCCGTGGCCACAACGTCCGCAACGAGGTTCGGTTCGGTCACTTTGAGTTGTTCGAGCGCCGCGAGGCTGGCCACGTAGATCGCGGGCTGGCTGATATTCGTGGCGTTCAGCGCGTCTTGCGGCCCGTGCGTACACACCGAAAGCAAGTCGTAGCCGAGGATGGTCGAAGCCTCGTCGAAGAGGGCTTTGGCAACGGGCGACGCACCGCAAAGTGTGCCCGCCATGCCGACGGTTTGCGAACCTTGGCCAGGAAACAAAAACGCAGTGCGTGGCATCGGTGTGGCTCCAGATGTGGATTGTTTTGTTAGCCCGACGCGCCATGACGGGATTGTTACGCGGTGACGGCGGGCAGCGCTTCGAGTTCGGCGACGATCTTCTCATTCAGGCCGATGCGGACATCTTGTGCCGCCACGCCGAGGCCGTTGGCGATGGCGCGTTCTTTCGACGATCCGTGGCAAATGATGCAGACGCCATCGACGCCGAGCAGCGGCGCGCCACCGAAGGCACTGTAATGGTACTTCTGCACCATCCCCTGAATCGCCTTCGCCGCAAGCTCTTTCTCGACGGTGAGTGCGCTCAGGATTTCTTTACCGACCATGCCCATGACGAACTCGAACAGGCCCTGCGAGAGTTTGATAATCACGTTGCCGACGAAGCCATCGGTAACGACGACATCGACTTTGCCCTGGTGAATATCGCGACCTTCGATATTCCCCGCAAAGCGATCCGCGAGCGAACTGTTGCGGAACAGCGTATAGGTTTCCTGCACGAGATCGTGCCCTTTGCCTTCTTCTTCGCCGACGTTCATGAGGCCGATCGTGGGCCGGTCGATCCCGAGCATATGCTTGGCAAACGCCGACCCCATCGCACCGTATTCGAGCAAGTGGCGCGGCTTCGGGAACACGTTCGCGCCGACGTCCATAATTACGCAACGGCCCTTCGCCGTCGGCATCACCGTGGCGATACCGGGGCGATGGACGCTTTTCAGGAACTTCCGCGTGAACAACCCACCGGCCACGACGGCACCGGTGTTGCCCGCGCTGACGAGGCCATCGACCGCTTTCGTGGCCAGAAGCTGCCAGCATTTACCGATCGAGCTATCGGGTTTGGCGCGGAGAGCCTCGGCCGGCTTTTCGTTCATGCCAATGGTTTGCGAAGCGTGAACGATCTCGATACGGTCGGCAGGATAATCGGGGGAAGTTGCGAGAAGGGGTTCGATTTGCGCGCGATCACCGACGAGAACCACGGTGAGATCCGGTGTGGTCCCTAATGCTTGTAAAGCTCCGGCGACATTCGGCACGGGGCCGTGATCGCCACCCATCGCATCGAGCGCGATCCGCATGGGTCTAGCTTCCTTCGGCGGCCTCGGTTTTCACCACGATCGCCTGACGGCCCTGGTATGCGCCGCAATTCCCGCACACGCGGTGAGGAACGACTGGCTCGTTACACTGTGGGCAGTATTGCACGCCCTTGCTCTTCAGGTGGTGGTGGCTCCGGCG
>JAYSKW010000168.1:0-1141 GCA_043726085.1 Limnoglobus sp. | reverse complement strand
ACTGCATTACCGATGTGCCACCGACGCACTGGAACCCCGACGATTATTACGATCCCGACCCGAAGACGCCCGATATGACGTACGCGCGTCGGGGCGGGTTCCTGTCGGTGGTCGACTTTCAGCCGCTCGAATTCGGGATGCCGCCGAAAGACCTCGAAGCGACCGATACTTCGCAACTCCTCGGCCTCGTGGCGGCGAAGCAAGCGCTGACCGATGCGGGCGTAACGCTGGCGGGATCGAACAAGCCGGGCAAAGTGACGGATCGTTCGCGGGTGTCGGTCATCCTCGGCGTCACGGGTACGCTCGAACTCGTGGTGCCACTCGGCGCGCGGCTCGGCCACCCGCACTGGCGGCGTGCGCTCCACGATGCCGGCGTGCCCAAAGATGTCGCCGACGATGTCGTGGCGCGAATCGGCGAAGCGTACGTGCCGTGGCAGGAAAACAGCTTCCCAGGCCTGTTGGGGAACGTCGTGGCCGGGCGGATCGCGAACAAACTCGATTTGCACGGCACGAACTGCGTCGTCGATGCGGCGTGTGCGAGTTCGCTATCGGCGGTTCACCTCGCCGCGATGGAACTGCAAACGGGCAAAGCCGACGTCGTCGTCACGGGTGGCGTCGACACGTTCAACGACATTTTCATGTACATGTGCTTCAGCAAAACCCCGGCGCTGTCGCCGAGCGGAAACGCGAAGCCGTTCGATGCGAGTGGCGATGGCACGATCCTCGGCGAAGGCATCGGGATGCTCGTTTTGAAGCGTCTCGCCGATGCCGAACGCGAAGGCGACACGATTTACGCCGTCATTCGCGGCATCGGCACATCGAGCGATGGCAAAGGCAACGCGATTTACGCGCCGTCGTCCGAAGGACAGAAACGCTGCCTGCTCAATGCACACGAACGCGCCGGCGTCACGCCCGACACGATCGAACTCGTCGAAGCGCACGGCACCGGCACGAAGGTCGGCGATGCCGCTGAGGCGAGCGCGCTAACGGATGTGTTCCGCCAGGCGAACCGCAAGCCGGCCGCGCCGTGGTGTGCCATCGGTTCGGTGAAATCGCAGATCGGCCACACGAAGGCCGCCGCCGGTTCCGCGAGCTTAATCAAGGCCGCACTTTCGCTGTACTTCAAGGTGCTCCCGCCGAC
>JAYSKW010000167.1:0-1038 GCA_043726085.1 Limnoglobus sp. | reverse complement strand
ATCAATTTCGCGCGCTTCATCGCCTTCGCTTTCTGCGGCACAAACATACTCCATTCGCCGAACGCGTCGGCTGACACCGCAGTGTCAGTTTCGGGTGCCGTCGCCGTCGGATTCTCGCGCCACCAATTACGGCTCCAGCCGTACTTCATCATCAATATCACCGGTCGGCACAACGATTTCGTCTCGAATTCACTCAGCGTGTTTTGCACGTAATCGAAGAACCAGCCTGACCTCTCAAGGTACTTCGCTTTCTCCGCGCCGCTCGCGTGTTTCGCTGCATACTGGAACACCTCGACTTTGCGCATGTCTTGCGCAGCCCACGTCTCGTTCGGGTATTGCAACTTCTCCGGCGTGTCCAGAATCGGGCGTTCGTTCGTCGCCATCCAGCGCGCGTAATGCAATAGCGAGAGGCGGGCATAGGCATACGAGCGGTCGAGTTGGCCGAGTTCGATTTTGTAATCGAGGTAGCGCCCGAGCGCTTGCAGCGTCATCGTGTAAAACCAACGCAGTTCCGCGTTCAGCAAGTCGAGCCGTTCGAGGTTCTGCTTCGGATGAACGACGCGGCGAATCAGTTGTTCCGCTTTCTCGAGGTAGCGGTTTTCACGCGTCAGTTGATGGCCGACAATCAGCGCCAGAATCGAATTCGCGGCCGCGCGGCCGGGGCCGTGATAGCCGCCGCCGCCGCCGGACTCCGTGGCCAGCCCCGTGTACTCGCGGGAGAGGTAGCGAAATGGCGTTTTCGCTGGGTTTTCCATGTTGATTACGAAGTTCGCGAGGTCGATGGCGGTGTCGCGATAGAGCGTGTTCCCCGTCAGAAAATAGCCGAGCATCAGCCCCGCGTTGTAGTTGTGCGACGATGCGGGACCGCCGCCGACCGCGTACGATTTCTTCAACATCTTCGCCGTCTCGCCGAGTTCGTCCATCTTCTTCGTGAGGCTCTCGACGGGGCCGCGCCTCAGCGATTTCGGGTAGCTCCGGTGCGTGCCGGTGTCGGCGTCGGCGTAGTGGTACGTGTGCCAAAACAGGCCACGGTTATAC
>JAYSKW010000166.1:0-6978 GCA_043726085.1 Limnoglobus sp. | reverse complement strand
CATCCAGTTCGGGTTGCGGGTGTACAAGGGGCCGGGCAAGGGCCGGTTGGTGTGGCAACGACCGCGACGGAGTTCCCTCTACGCGATGCTGCACCACCCCCCCGTCCGGGGTCGGGTACCCTTTCATGGTGAACCACCGGCCCAGCGGCTCGAAGTAGTGTTCAAACTCGACCGTCACCCGCTCTGCCACAGCCGTCATGCCCTCGGCCTCGGCGGCCTCAACCAGACTTGCTGTCGTATCCTTTGTCCGCGAGGAAGTGTTCCGCGAAGAGACCCTTAATCCGCGATCCGGCCATCTTGCTGTCGTGCACTTCTCCATCGCTCAGGAACCCGACCGCATCGCAGACCATGTGGATTTTGGTAGTGTGGCCGCCAACCGAACGCCCCAACGCTTCGGGATGAGGCTTGTTTTCCAGCGTTTTCAGCAGTATTGCGGATTCCGGAATCGGCGAGATGGGTTCGGGAAGAACCGGAGTGGGTTCCCCGACGGTGGGTTACTTTTTCCGACGCACCGGCGGCATGTTGGTGGGCACGGATGACCGAAGCATCGATCATCATCCACTCCCAATCGGGTTTCCTGGACCGCTTCAAAAATGGCGGCCCATCGGCCTTTTTTCGCCCAGCGGCTGAACCGTTGAAAGACGGAATTCCACGGTCCGAACGTTCGGGCAGGTCGCGCCAGGGTGCTCGGTTCGCAGGATCCAGAGGACCGCACCGAGGAATACCCGATTGTCGGCGGAGCGTCCGGGATCGGAGGATTTACCCGGCAACATCTGTTCGATTCGGGCAAACTGCTCGTCGGTCAATTCAAAACCAATTCAAAACGTCGCATCGCAAAGCCCTCCATGGATTTGCTTTGTAACAATTCAGACAGATTCGGAATAGGCGAATGTCAACAAAGCCTATTACTTCTTCTTGACAACGCCTTTCATGTCGAATTTCAACGGCATCGCTTCGCCGGGTAACGTGACTGAAAACGTCGTCGTGGTGAAAGTGGCGTATATCAACGGAAGGTCGGATTTGATAGTCGGTCCGGCAGGTGCTCCGCCCATCGGCCCCATCGGCCCCATCGGTCCCTTCATTCCCATCATTCCTCCCTTCGGCGTCAAGCCACTTGCATTTTTTTGTTTATCTGCGGTCGATTTCATGTCTTTCATATAGTCGGTATCACCGATCGCCGTCATATCCGTCGAAGAGCCTTTTGGCGATTTGACGACGGTCACTTTGTAAGTCCCTGCAAGCACCCCTCGAGTATCCCCATTGACGACGGAGAAATTGCCGCTGGCATCCGACATCGCCGTGTAGTTCGCATTCGATCCTTCGGCGGTGGACACGAAGGTGAGCATGGCACCGCTTACGGGCTCACCATCGATGGTGATTTGTCCGTTCGCATCGATCATTTTCGGCCCGCAACCGAAAAGGAACAATGGAAGTGTAAAAATTATCGGTGAAATCAGTCGCAGTCGCATGGGATTCACTCCGAGAAGAGAAACGGATACGGTGTGAGAAAAGCCAATCCGACTGGCTCGAGCCAGTCGGATTGTCCGTTGTGAATTACGGGATGTTGGCGACTTGTCCATCGTTACGGCAGCCGAGCAGCTGGTACGTACGGTGGTCGATCGTCTGTGAGATGAAGGTCACCGTGCCATCGCCGCGCAGGAAGTTCGCGCCACCGGTGTGACGGGACTTGAATCCGAAGGAGATATTCCAGCTATTGCTCTGCGATCGTGCGGGATCGGAACAATTATTACCGTCGGATCGGGCATTAATTGGCGCGATCGTACCGCAAAGCGTGTTTCCGCCGTTGAAGTGCCACCAACCGACGTTCGTCAGGTGGTCGTGCATCGACGGCAGGGATTCGCCCATCGCGAGTGTATTCGACAATCCATCGGTCACCATGGCAAAATTGATCCGCGGCCCGAGTCGTCCGAACATGCCGCGAATATCGACCGCGTTGCCCGAATTTCCGTGATCGGGGCTATTCGTGTAACCCATCGTAATCTGCGTGACTCCAGGATATGGATTCGTTTCCGGGCGACACCACGGCTGATTCGGCTCGTAACCGCATGGGCTGGCCATACACTGCGGGCCGGTGCTCGCCATGTAATTCACGAGATTCGCAGCGGGATCGAAGTCGTCGCTCGGGCAGCGACCGTACGGCAGTTTGCGTGCGGAGGTTTGCACGTTTCCGATGCCGATTCCGACGGAGTTCACGACGCTTTCTCGAGGATTGATCGCTTGATACATTCCGTTCTGCTCCATCTGCGGAAGCATGTGGACGATCCACGAACCTTGATCGCTGCCCCAGTTGCCATCATCGTTCGTACCGTAACGGGTCGCAGGCAGACGGTTGTACGTGTCGTGGAAGGCGTGCATCGCGATCCCGAACTGCTTGAGGTTGTTCTGGCACTTCGCGCGGGCGGCCGCTTCGCGTACCTTCTGCACGGCGGGCAGTAACAGTCCGATGAGGATTGCGATAATCGCAATCACGACGAGGAGTTCGATGAGCGTGAAACCTTTGGCGAGTCGCCGAGGCCACCGCGACATTGCGGACAGTGAACGATTCATAATACACCATGAGGATGGAGATGATTGTGGTGAAAATACACCACATTTCCGAGTATCTCAACCACTCTCACGAATGTCAATAATAAATTTTACAGAATCGGGAACTTTTTCGATTAGTGCCCACGCCGGATGTCCGATGGCGGGTAGCGGACCTCGATCCGGTAGACTTTTTTCACGCGGCAAACGATTTCCCACGTTGCGGGATCGACCCTTTCGGGGACTTCGACGCGGTGGATGTCGACCATTGCGTGGAATCCACGCTCCCAGAGGATGTCGATGACCATGCGCAGTGCCAACGGGTCGTCGAGCAGGCACTCTTCGCTGTTGATTTGAGCGTGGCCGGACATCGCGTGTGCGTGAACGATCGGAATGATCTTGCTTTCGATCAGTTTCACGACGTTGCGGAATGTGTCCTCGTGGAGTTCGACGTATTCTTCGAGTCGCGTCACGAGTTCCTGGCGGGCATGCAGCCCCAACTTCGTGGCGACGGGGATACTGCGAATGAGGTCGAACACTTCCGGGCTGAGTTCGAGCGAACTCTGGTACGCGAACTCTCGCAGAATGTTCCGCTGCACTTCCGGCAGGTCGCCTTCGGCATCGATGAAGTGGAAGTGGAATATCTTGCGTAGTGACTGCAATGCATCGAAGTTCGTTTCCTTGAACACCTTGTAACGTTTGCGGCAAAGCTGTTCGTCGAAGTCGGTGACGCGCTCTTCGCGTTCCTCGCCGATGCCAGTTTCTCGCACCTGGCGGTTATGCTCGCGGATCTGTTGCCCGCGCGAAAGCTGACGCCGCACGCTGACGTCTTCCGAAACGAACAACAGACTGATGCGAAACATCGGCTTGCGGAACGCGCGCGAAAGCTCGCCGACGCGATGCTCTGCATGGAGTTCGAGCATCGCGTTGTAGAACATTTTGAGGCATTCGACTTGCACTTTCGTGCGCGGGAAGCCATCGACGATGACGCCGTCGTGATACTGCGGGTCGAGCAATTCTTCCAGCAACAACCCGATGACTTCGCGGTCGCCGACCATCTGCCCGGAGTTTTTGATCGCAAGCGCCGAAGGAGCAGTAAGGAGTGCGCTGATAACTACGGGCGGTGCGGTGATGTCGCGCGCTTCGGCAATGAACGCTGCATTCGTGCCTTTCCCCGCGCCGGGCGCGCCGCCGAGCCAGATGAACTCGCGTGGGAACTTCAAATTCTCGCGGCCGAAACGTTCTTGGAGGTCGACCCAGATCGCGGAAAAGATCAGGAAGGCGTCTTTAATTTCCAAGTCCGCGCTCGGCAGCATCGGCGGCTTGGTCGCGATCGGTTCACTCATGTCCATTCTCCGAGATGCGAAACACCGTACGCTCGTTGTACGCGACGACGCGATTCTAGATCCACTTCTTCCAGCGGAAGGCCGCGAGCGAGATGACGACGGTGGCGGCCATCAGCGAGAGCGCGAACGGGTAGCCGTAGGCCCATTTTAGCTCGGGCATGTGCTCGAAGTTCATGCCGTAGATACCCGCAATCAGCGTGCAAACCGCCCCGATCAGCGAAATCACCGTGAGCGCCTTCATCACTTCGTTGAGGCGATTCGACGCCGCCGCAAGGTGCGTCTGCATCAAGTCGCTGACCATTTCGCGTGCGCCTTCGATCAGTTCCGTGTAACGCACCAGGTGATCGTAGACGTTACGATAATAGACGATTTCGTTCGCTTTCACCAAATCGAACTCGCCGCGAACGAGGCGTGCCAGCACCTCGCGTTCGAGGATCAGGGTCTTGCGGAGAAACACGACTTGCCGCTTCAACCGCAGTAGCGTCTTGAGAATCTGCGGCGAAGGCTTCGCGAAAAGCTTGATTTCGATGCGATCGAGTTGTTCGCCGAACCGCTCGACGACGGGTGCGTATTCGTCGACCATTTCATCGAGAACGAGGTGAAAGAGATAATCCGGCCCGCGGCCCGTTGTCTCGGCGCGACGATCCACATAACCACGCACTTGGTTGACGCACGGGAGTTCGTCGTAATGGTGCGTAATCAGGATGTTGTGCGTGAGGATGCCGTTGAGTTGCGGGCGAATCCAGTTGGAACGTATCCTGCGTTTCTTCGCTTCGTTGCTCTCGGTCACCTCGGCAGCGGTCGGCTTGTCGGGATTGCAAACTTCCATCGGCAGCGGATTCGCGACGACGTAAAGATACGTCGGGAATTCCTCGACCTTCGGCAGGTGTGCCATGCCATCTTCGAGGCGTCGCGGTCGGGTGATGTCTTCGAGTGTGAGCGGGTGAATGGGCAGGAAATCGCGAAAAACTTGGGCTTCTTCGTCGGGCGTTGGGTTCTCGAGATCGATCCAAATGATCGTGCCTTCGGGAATGTCGGACGAGTGTTTCGGTAGCACGGCAGGCAGAGCACAACTGACCGTATCCGTCGCACAATCCCAGTGGTAGAAGCGAATCATGGCGGTTACTTCGTGTTGGAGAACGTACCGCCGGAGCTTTCGGAGCCACTGACCTGGCCGGTTTTCGTGTTGTACACGAGTGGGTTGCCGCTCTTGTAATCTTTCTCGCGGCCTACGCCGGTTTGACGGCGGTACAGCGTCGCTTGGCCATCGCCGTAGCCTTCCAGAATCACCTGGCTGCCATCGTACTTAATGATGTGGCCGAGGCCGTAGTATTCGTCGGTGCGAACCCGTGCGTCGCCCTCGGCGATCATTTTCTGCTCGCCTTGCGCACCGGCTTTATCCTTGTACGATGTCGCCGTGAGCGTGTCGGTGCATTGCAGTACCACGGTCTTCGGCGGCACGTTGTGCGCCTCGATCTTGAGGTTGATATCGTCCGTCGGCAAGTTGAACACGACGATCGATTCGCGGAACACCGCCTTCTGGAAAATCGACTTGCGATCTTCGATGTCCAGCCGCCCCGCGAACTGCACGATGGTCAACTTCAGTTCTTCCTCTTTCGGCTTCGTGGGTGTAGGTACGGTAGTGGGCGGCGCAGGTGCCGATTGCGGCTGTTCGTCTTTCGCGGACAATTGAAGGCCGCGCGTCTCGCCTGGCCCCGTGGCGAGGATTAAACTGCGGTCGTCCTTCACGCGGACTTCGAGCAATCGCGCCTTGATACGCTGAGCCTTTACCGTCTTGCCACTGCGCGACTCGAAGGTTTCGTCGACGTAATACACATCCCCCTCGGGGCGTGGCTTGCCCAATACGGCCTCGGCATCTTCGGGAATCGGCTCGCATATCACTCGCTCGATTTTCGGGTCGTCGGGGTTCGGCGCGTTCGGCGTCGTTGGCGTCGCTCGCGGTTTCGCGGGGGTGTTTTGTTTCATCTGGTTGAAGTAAATCGGGCGGTCGAAACCGACGTCGAGATGGTGGCAAAGCACGTACGAACGCGACCACGTTTGCTCGGCAGCGATGGCACCCGGCAACGGTTTCGCGGGCACTTTCGATGGCGGTTGCTGAACGGCTTGCACCAGCCCCGTGAACTCGGCGAAGCGTCGTTCGCCGCGGAAGTTCATGCGTTCCTGCCAAAGTACCGTCAAGTCCGAACGCTCGTTGATTGCCGCACCACTGAGGTCGCTCGAACTCGGCATCTTCAACCAACCCTTGCCCTTTACGGCCACGGAATTGTTCGGCTGATCGATGACGACGTCCGGCCCTGCGATTTTGATATCCTCGAAGTGAACCTCCGCGAGTAAATCTTGGGTGCCGACCACCTTCATCACGTGCCCGTTCACCCAGTGATTCATCGTCAGGTACGCACCGGTAATCAGCAAGCCGTTCGGTTGCTTTACGGGGTCGATCGGGTCTTGCTTCACCACGACGCGGCCATCGCAGATCGCGCTTTCGAGTTCGTACTGGACGGCATCCGCTTTCGCGGGGGGCGCACCCTTCACGGCAGGCCGCGGGTCGGCGGGATAGCGCATCACCCAAACTTCGATCGAGCGTGCCGAGAGATCCATCGGCTTGGTCTTCGGCGGTAGCTGTTCGATCTTGGCCGTGGGATCGACGAACGGCGGAATGAACGGCCCCGGCGTCGCGGATGGTATCATCGCCGCGATCAATTCTGGCTTCTTTTGCACCGGTGCTGGTGCCGGTGTAGCGGGTCGGCTCACTGTTTGCACGGTCGGTGCGTTCGGCACCGGTCGGACGGGCTTCGGCACGTCTTTGAACCACGTCATGAAGTGGTCGGTATCGCGGATGTTCGTGTCTGCCGAGCGGCCGTTGACGTGGCCGATACCTTGCAATCGCGAAGGTCGAGCGGGTGCATTACTCGCTTCTTTGCCGGGTGCGGGCTGTTCGAGCCAGAGCCTCAGCGTGTCGGCACGCAGATCGAAACCGCTCTTCGGATCGGCGAACGACGCATCGCCGGCGAAGGTGAGCAAGTCGACTTCCTTCGTGCCAATTTTGTCGACGGTTTGCGTCAGCGAA
>JAYSKW010000165.1:0-1882 GCA_043726085.1 Limnoglobus sp. | reverse complement strand
AAGTGGGAAGGCCACGAAATCAACACGGCAAAGTTCGTAAAACCACTACGGACGATGCACACCATCGGCGGGTGACCCATTCCTGGAGATCGTATGTTCCGCATCGCATCGCTGATACTCGTCGCGTTGGCTCTGCCGCTGTCGGCGGCGGACTACCCGGCGGTCCTACTCAAGGTCGACGGCGCGGAACTCACGGTTTATCCGCCCGATGCGAAAACGGGCTACTATCGCGGCTCGCGATTCGATTGGTCGGGCGTGATTGCGAACTTGAAGATTGGCGAAAACACGCTGTTTGGCCCGTGGAAAGATTCGCACAACCCCGCGAACAACGACGACATTACGGGGCCGTGCGAAGAGTTCGGTATGGAGGCCCCGCTCGGTTACGCCGAGGCCGCCGTCGGCGAGACGTTCCTCAAAATTGGCATCGGTGAACTGGAGAAACCGAAGGAAGAGAAGTATCGTTTCTTCCACAATTACAAGATCGCGAACACGGGAACGTGGCGAGTCTCGAAGGTGACGGGGCTGCCCGGCGAATTGGCGAGCATCGAGTTTCGGCACACGATCCGCACGAAGTCCGGCTACGCCTACCACTACAAAAAGACCCTGAGCATCGCGAGTGCATCTGAGGGCAAGCACCTCTTCCTCGACCTACGCCACGAACTCATCAACACCGGCGAAAAGACGATCGAAACCGACTATTACAATCACAATTTCTTCAACGTGAATGCTGAGCCAATCGGCCCGCGTTACCGCATCGAGTTCCCGAAAACGATCGCGGCCACGGCAGAATCGAAGTTTGTTGCACCGGCGGTTTTGAAAGAGGCGACGTTCACTTTCGGTGCGGCACTACCCGCGAAAGAATCAGCGTTCGGGTGGCTGACCGCACCCGATGGCAAGCCGATGGGCTACGACTTCGAGATGATCTTCGCGGGCAAGGAAAAGGGCCAGGGCGTGCGGATGCGCGTCAACGGCCAAGGGCAAACGGTGAGCAAGTTCCAACTCTGGTCGATCCAATCGTGCCTTTGCCCCGAGCCGTTCGTGAAACTCAAAGTCGAGCCGGGCGATTCGACATCGTGGATGACAACGTACCATTTACGCGCGAGCGAATGAGCCGAGTGCGTCGGAGTCTATACTTTGAGCGGGATGAATCGATACGTTTTGTTAGCCCGGCGCAAGCGCGCCAGCGAGGGAAACCCGCGTGAAGGCACGACATCGCAGAAACGACAGGAATTCCTCGCTAGCGCGTCGGGCTAACGGGAATGAATTGACTAACCGTTAACGTCTCATTTCCGACCGCGAGAAGTATAATATGCGAAGTCGTCGCACATGAAGATTGGTGAACGCCGATGTTACTTGAATTTCAAGATGTCGAACTGTTTTTCCGGCTGCACCGGACGCTGATGTTCTTCGTGAACCAGCGTCTCAAAGTGATTGCCGATGACATCACCACCCCGGAAGAATTCGCCGCCCTTTCGCCGGAAGTCCGGCTCAAGGTCCGTGACGCCTTGGTTGCAAACGTCGACCTGATCGAGTGCTTTGTCGATGAAAACCCAGCCAGCCTGTCGGACGACGACCTTGCCATCGTTCGCTCCTGGCGGCATCTGGTTGCTGACACGTTTTACGTCTTCCGTGATCTCAAAAAGTACACGGTGTTCCTTTCAAACAACTCACAGCCGGTCGCTTACGGCGTTCTGGCGCTGTCGCAACCATTCGAGGACTTGATCGGGCCGTTTCTGCCGGTCCTGACGCAGACGGTACTGCTGCCCTTCAAGGACAAGATCGCTTACGACGGCTTGATGAGCAGCTACCGCATCTCGTTCGGCCCCGGAATACGGCGAAATCTGAACCAGGATTTCAAGGATGCCAAGGCACGGCACGGGAT
>JAYSKW010000164.1:0-3289 GCA_043726085.1 Limnoglobus sp. | reverse complement strand
CGCCGACGCAGCCGATCCTCATCGGCAAATCGAAGCCGCTGACGAAGCAGATGCTCGCGGGTGCGGGACTGCCGACGGCGCGGTTCTTCGTCGTCGATCGACTGCCGATGCCAGCGTGCGATCTGCCGTGGCCCGTGATCGTGAAGCCCGGCAAAGAGGACGCGAGCATCGGCATCGATCAAGGGAGCGTCGTCACGAATCAGGAAGATCTCGAAGAGCGCGTCGCACACATTATGCTCGCGTACGGTGCTCCGGTGCTCGTCGAACAATTCGTCTCGGGTCGCGAGTTCAACGTGCCGATCTGGGATCGCACCGGCACACCGGAAGCATTGCCTTTCACCGAGATTTTGTTCCTCGAGCAAGATGGCCACGACCCGCTCTGGCCGATCGTCAGTTTTGACGCCAAGTGGAAACCGGCGTCTCGCGACTTCAAAGCCACACCCGCGAAGAACCCTGCTGAAGATGTGTCGGCGGAACTGCACGCGAAGGTTTCGGCGATCTGCGTGAAGGCGTACGAGTTGCTCGGCTGCCGCGATTACGGCCGCGTCGATCTGCGACTGTCGCCCGCCGGCGAGCCATACATTCTCGAAGTCAATCCGAACCCGTGCATTAGCCCGTTGGCCGGTTTGGCGGCGGCGCTCGAAACGGCGAAGGTGCCGTACTCCGAGTTCATTTTGTCGGTGCTGCGGTCGGCGTTACGCCGCGGGCCGAAGCCCGAACTCGCCGATGCGGTCGGCGCAACTTCGTTAGCGAAGGAAACGAAAACGCTGCCTGCACAAGCGAAACGCGGTTGGAGTGTGCGGGCCGCGTTGAAGACCGACGTCGATGATCTCATCGAACTCCTCGATGCCGCCGAAGGAATTTCCGTTGCCGAACGCGCCGCCATCGGCAAGCAACTACGGCTACGTAGCCGTAAGAAAGACTGGGGTGGTGCGACGATTCTCGTGCTCGCTGGCCGCACGCGGCTCGGCGGGTTCGCTATGGTCGATGGCTCGCTCCCGATCCACGGCAACGCTCAACTCGAGATGGTCGTCGTCGATCCCACACTGCGTCGCACCGGCCTGGGGCAGTTGCTTTTGACGGCAATCGAAACGGGGCTGTCGGCATCTGGCGTTCACTTGATGTTCGCCGAACTGACATCGGGTGCGACTGCATCGAGCACGCGACAACTGCTCGCATCGACTGGCTTCCGTCCCGCTGGCGAAGTCGCCGAGTTCTTCAAGGATGGCTGCTCGCGTTTGACGTTGGCGAAGGTTCTCCCCGCATCGCACATTCCGATCGTTACGATCGCCGAACCATTAAAAACTATCGCCGCCCCCTTGATCGGTTGAGCGAGTTCATACATAGCCATTAGGTAACCCGGCCTATTCAGAAGGATGCAATAGCGGCACATGGAGACGACCACTGGCGAACCGGAGACGGAGTTTCTCGAAGACGATGCCGATGCGACGGTTGAGGACGCGCCGACATTGCCGCTATCGCGAGCGTACCCGAGCCGCTACGGCGCGCCGATTCTCGACCGCGTCAATCCGCTCATCTTTTCGTTGACGTACTTCGCGCACTGTATGCAGTGCGAGTTCTGCAACGATTCGTGTTGCCAGTTCGGTGCCGATATCGAGATCCCGCGCGTGCGTGCCATCGAAGTGCATCGGGCCGAGTTGGAAAAGTATCTCGGCATTCCGCGAAGCGAGTGGTTCCGCGAAGACCCCGACGATTTCGGTACGCTGCCCGAAGTCGAATACCCCGGCGGCGAGTATACGCGGACGAGCGTCATCCCGTTGCCCGAGGGTCGCTCGGCGCACAACGAGGAAGCCTGCGTGTTCCTCGACCCCGTTGGCCGCGGTTGTCGTTTGCACCGCTTCGCGCTCGAACGCGATATCGACGTCCACGAAATCAAGCCGCTCGTCTGCTTGCTGTTCCCGATGTCGTTTGCCGATGGCGTGCTGAAACCGGCGTACGAATTTGAAGTCGACGACATCGTCTGCCAGGGTCCAGGGCCGACGCTGTACTCGGCGGCACGCGAAGACGCTCTCTATTACTTCGGCCCGGAAATGATCGCCGAACTCGATGCGTTGGCCCGCGAATATGCAGTCGAGCCAGTGGATCGTAACGAGAGAACGGTATCGCTACCGATGACTTCCTGAATCGACGCTTCAAAAACCGCCCGTACCGCTTGACAGTCTGCCTTGGAAACTCAACAATCACCACAAGCCTTTCGGTCGATACCGATTGGCGATGATACCAGCCCTGTGTGCGAGGAACGAACATGTCATCCCAAGCTCGTCGTCAGCGGCTCGTGGTCGAGGACATCGGCGATGTCACCGTGGTCAACTTCGTCGATAAGAAGATTCTCGACGAACAAAACATTCAGATGATCGGCGACGACCTGTTTCGGCTCGTCGACGAACTCGGGCGTCGCAAGTTGCTATTGAACTTCTCGAACGTCGAGTTCATGTCGTCGGCCGCGCTCGGAAAACTGATCCGCCTCCACCAGCGACTCGCGCAAGTCGGCGGCAAGCTCGTGCTGTGCGAGATTTCCAAAACGATCTTGGAAATCTTCACGCTCACGAAGCTCGATAAGATGCTGAAAATCGTCAAGGACGAACAGACCGGCCTGAGCGCATTCTAACTCTCGCGGCGGGGCGCGTGCCCCGCCTTGTCCTTTGGTGGCCGCCATGCCAACCCCCGTTCAGACCGACCTCACGGTTCCGAGTGAGTTGGGCGAAGTTCGCCGAATTCAGGGTGAAATCCGAGAGGCGTTGCAGTCGAACCAGTTCGGCGACCGGGACTTATTCCACATCGAATTAGCCCTCGAAGAAGCCCTCGTCAACGCCATCAAGCACGGCAACCAACTCGACCCGGACAAGAAAGTGTTCGTTCGCTACTCCGTAATCCCGGAGCGTTTCGACATCCGCATCGAAGACCAAGGCGACGGCTTCTGCCCCGAAGATGTCCCCGATCCGACCGCCATCGAGAACCTCGAACGCCCCTGCGGTCGCGGCCTGCTGATGATCCGCAGCTTCATGTCCGACGTCACCTATCACGGCAAAGGCAACGTCGTTACGATGACCAAACACCGCTCGCCGGACGACGAGTAGCCTCGCACGTCAAACGCAGATGTTATTTATTCGAAGAACTCCGCGACTTTGCACGCAAACCCCGGCAGCACGTCGCCGCCTGTGATGGTGTCTTCGGAGTCGTGCTCGACGCCGCGCGTCGAACCGGCGTAAACCGTGGCGATGTGGAGTTCGGGATCGACGAGCCAAATCAGCGGAACACCCGCGCGGAT
>JAYSKW010000163.1:0-3717 GCA_043726085.1 Limnoglobus sp. | reverse complement strand
CGGCGTTGAGCTTTGCGGAAGAGGCTGCGGAACATCGCCCACGGCCGGTTCGCACCGGAGGTGCCGAGTGCTTCGAGCGAACGCTGTTTCGCGACGCCGAGACCTTCGAGAAGTTGATCGTCCAAGGACAGAAAGAACTGGGCGCTTCCGGGGTCGCCCTGTCTTCCAGCACGGCCTGCGAGTTGGCGGTCGATACGTTCGGCTTCGTGGCGTTCGGTGCCGATGACGTGCAGGCCACCGTTCGCGGCGACGCCCACGCCGAGCTTGATGTCGGTGCCGCGACCCGCCATGTTCGTGGCGACCGTGACGCGGCCGAGTTGCCCCGCTTCGGCGATAATCTCGGCTTCGTTCGCGTCTTGCCGTGCGTTCAACACACGGTGATCGACCCCCGCCAACGATAGCAAACTCGATAGCCGTTCGGATTTATCGACGGTTCGCGTGCCGATCAGCACGGGCCGCCCCAATGCGATCATCTCTTGAATCTGCTTCACGACCGCGTCGAATTTCACGCCTTCCGTCGGGAACACGGCATCGGAAACTTGTCTACGTTTCACGGGGCGATTCGTCGGAATGCTCGTAACCCACCGGCGATAGACGCGACGCATTTCGGAGAAGTTCGGCATCAGCGTACCGCTCATCCCGGCGAGCTTTTTGTAGATGCGATAGAAGTTCTGGAACGTCACCTGCGCCGCGTGTTCGGAGGCCATCGTGATCGTCACGTTCTCCTTCGCTTCGACCGCTTGGTGCAGTCCGTCGCGCCAGTGGCGGTCGGGCATCGGTCGGCCGGTGCCTTCGTCGATGATGACGATCTTGTTTTCCTTGTTGATCATGTAATGCTGATCTTTGGCGAAGCGATGATAGGCGTGCAGCGACTTTTCGACCTGTTCCAGCAGCTTATCCATCGCTTGCGCGTGCTTACCCGTCGGCGGGTTCGCATACCGCACCATCTGCCGCCCCGCGTCGGTAATCTCGATCTTGTCCTTCTTAATATCGAGGCGAAAGTGCTCGTCGCGGGTGAGCGTTCGTCCGAGGTCGTCGGCCCACTTGTACACGACTTGCTCTTCGGTCGTAGCATCGCGGGTCGGGTTCGCGATAATCAGTGGCGTGCGGGCTTCATCGACGAAAATGCTGTCGGCTTCATCGACGATGGCGTAGTAAAGATCGCGTTGCACGCGCGGATCGACCTTCGCCTGTCCGCCCACCCACGGTGCCCAAAACGGCGTCGTGCCGGCCTGCCCGCCACGCAGTTTCAACCGGTCGCGCAGGAAGTCGAACCCGAACTCGGCGGCGGTGCCGTAGGTGATGTCGCTGCGGTACATCGCCATCCGTTCTTGGTCTTCCATCTTCTGCTGAATGCAGCCGACAGTGAGGCCGAGAACGTGGAAGACGGGGCTGGTTTCGCCAGCATCGCGCTTGGCGAGGTAATCGTTGACGGTCGTGATGTGAACGCCCTTGCCGATGAGCGCGTTGACGTAGGCGGGGGAGATCGCGCAAAGCGTTTTGCCTTCGCCGGTGGCAAGCTGCACGAGGCCGCCGTAGTGCATGACGATGCCCGCCGCGAGTTGCACGTCGAATAGCTGATAGCCGAACACGCGCCGAATCGCGATGGCACACAGCCCGAACGCCTCTGGGATGAGCTTGTCGAGGTTCGCACCGCCGCGCGCACGACCGCGCAAGTTCATGCTCTTTTTGCGAATGTCGTCGTCGTTGAGGTTGAGAAACTGCGCTTCCCAGTAGCGAATCTTGGGGATAACGAGCGTGGCTTTGGCAAGGCGACGCTTCCACGGTCGCGGGTCGGCAACGGCGCGAATGCGGTTCGTTACGAGCGTGCCGAGACGCCCCGGCACGTTCGCAATCGGCGGCTTCTTCGGCTGCCGCGATTCGGGAACCAGTTCCACAAGCTTTTCGGCCTCGGCAGTGCTCATCGGCGTCCTTCTCCGTTCGGGTTGCCGCGTTGTCTCATTCTTGGCGAGCGGTGGGTGCTTACGCGTGTAAGCCCACTGATCCTTCCTGAGTCGCAGACAACCTCGATTTCGATGAGGCAATCTCGGTCCATTCCTTCTGCGCACGACTGTGGCAGAAGGAATGGGCTTACACCCACCGCTCGCTTATGCGTCGTACCGAATGCTTTAGAACAATCCCACGTCGATGGCGTTCGAGATGAAGCGGCCGACCCACCAGTATCCCGTACGCCAGTTGCAGTGGATTTTCACGCTGACGAGTGCGCCCGAGCGGAGAGTGGCATCGGGGTCGGTGAGTTCGACATCGACGAGGTACGTCTGCGCCAACGGCACGGTTTCCTGACCGCCTTCGCCCGCTTGCTTCACGGCCAAGGGGCCGCCACCGCGTTGCGTGAGGCCGACGGGGACTTGTTTCGCGTCGGCTTCGGGCAGCCGGTTAATGCGTCCCTTGAAGATGCGATCCGTTCGGCCGTGAACGTAAATCGATACTTCCAACCCACCCGATACCGGCAGATCTTCGCGCAAGAGCTTGAAGTCGCTCGCGGACACCGGCACTTTCACGAGCAGTTTCGTCGGGTTGCCGATCGTGCAGAGTGCTTTCTGATCTTGGAAGTTGCGGTCGAACATCTTCCCGATCTCGGTCTTGCGCGGCAAGCCCATGACGACGCCATCGCGTGGCGCTTTCAGTTCGAATAAGTCGTCCGAGCGACGTTTGAGTTCCTTCAATTCGCGACCGAACTTTTCGGCTTGCTGGCGGTATCCCGCTTCGGTCGTTTGCAGTTGCGCCAACGATGCCGGTGGCAGGTCGCGTTCGCCTTGTTGCTGGCTGCGCAGCGAGTCGGCGAGCGTCAGCGCTTCGTGCATCTGCACTTCGGCCTTGTTCTGTTCTTCGATCAGTTGCGGGCTGAAACAACGTGCGATCACCTGCCCCGCTAACACCGTTTGGCCTTCTTCGACTTCCATCTTTTGTAAAATGGCGGGTTCGAGCAACCCGATCGACAGCGTGTGATCCGGGCTGACCGAAACTAGCCCCGTGTCGCGAACGCGACTGATCGGCAACGGCAGTGTGAAGAAGGCAATCAGCAACCCGATGAAGATCGTCAGCGTGATGTAAACCCGTTTCGTTTTCATATCCGGCAAGCGCCCCCGTTGACGTACGTTTTTGATCATGCGATACGCGGGCCAGATGAACATCGACCCCAGCGACATGATGGCCAACATGTGGCTCAATACTTTGAGCTTCGGCCCGAGGAAGTCCGCGAGCATCCAGATGATGCTGAACGTGACGACCCAGCGGTACACCCAACTCGCAATTGCGTAGCCGATGAACAGCATCTTCCGCCCCGTGGCCATGTATGGCTCCGATGGCACCTCGATACCGAGCGCTTTGTCGAGGAACGAGTTCGTGATGAACTTGTTCGAGCGATCGCGCAGGTTGGGGATTTCCAACCAGTCGGCCATCATGTAATAGCCGTCGAACCGCATCAGCGGGTTCGCGTTAAACACGAACGTACTGACGCTACAGAGCGTCATGAGGCAGAGCGCGATGTTGTTCACGATCGGCATGTGTGGCGTGTACCACCAAACGAACGTCGAGATCGCCGCAATGATGAGTTCGACGTAAATGCCCGCGAAGCTGATGATGATGCGCTTCCACTTGTCCGAGATCGTCCACGCATCGGTGACGTTGCAATAGAGCGCAGGTGAGAAGCACATGAGCAGCAAGCCCATCTCGTGGCATTCTCCTCCAAACGCC
>JAYSKW010000162.1:0-2133 GCA_043726085.1 Limnoglobus sp. | reverse complement strand
GCCGAGATATTCGCGCGCAAGGTCCGACGCTTTCTCGGTCGGCAGGCAGATATTGCCGAGGATCGCACCGACGCGGCGACGGTCGATGGGGTCGGTCTTCGCGGAACGCCAGGCGCGATTGCCGACGTCGAGCACGAGGTGAAACAGCGGATCGAGGCCCGCGAGCCACTCGGCATTTGCGGTCGTGCCTTCGAGGTCAGCAACGAACGGATCGAGGAAGTAACCGCGTGGGGAATAGACCGAGTCCGGGTGCGGTACGCGGGCATCGTAACACTGGTCGGCGGGGATCGCCCAGCGGCCATCGGGCACTTCGCGCGAACAGTCGCGGGCCTGTACGATGTTCTCCCAGAACAGGTCGAGGTCGGCCCCGGAACCGGGAAAGCGTCCCGCCGCACCGACGATTGCGATCCGCTCGCCACTCGTAGTCATCGATTCCCTTTTCGCACGACGGACGGTTAGCACCTGTTATTCCAATCGCGGTGGTGTTTTGTAGCAGGAAAGTGGCTCTGGCAATTACCACCCACCCCTCCCCAAACTCACTCCCGAATTTCGGAACCACCCTAACCCAGTAACGAGTTACGTCCGATTTCGACCGGATCCATTTGCGCCGAAACCACTTTTCGGCAAAACTTCGACCACACTTTGAACCTTGCCAAATCACGCAACCCATACGTATTAATAATCGCATTAGTCAGTTAGCGCCATTGCGACTACTTAGGAAGTGAGATTTATTAACTCCCCATTTGGTCTTTTTGGCATCGCGCTGTTACGGTGCTTTTGGGTCATCGAGTTTTGGTTGCTAAATCCCGTTTTTACGGCCTGAAGGGTCGGTTCTGTCAGCCCAAGGCAAAGCCTTGGGTGACGTGTCCGTATGTCCATCGGCCCTGAAGGGGCCGTTCAGGGTTAAACGCCCGCGCGATCTCATTTTGTCGCAACTCATCTCAAGACGATTACCTTTGAAACGGCCCAACGTCGAATTCACTCGTTGCCGGTAAATTTGCAACGATTAAGGCCCGAAACGGTCATTGCAAGGGGCACCTTGAACGGCCCCCTTCTGGGCCGGATTGTGGGTGCGTCGGTTACCCAAGGCATTGCCTTCACATAGCATTTACGGTTGCCAACTCAACCTCGGCCACTCTGGAACTACCAACTATCTCCACCAAATGAGGAAGATATTAAATCCTGGGTAACCGTTCACGGGGCAGATTGCATTTTCAACGTTCCAGAACCCGTAGGTCGTGGTCGAAGAGGCTTTGCGATGAGGCCCGACAGAGTATCCTCGATATAAACCCGTAAAGTTTGGAATCCTCGCGTGAATGCACTGTCGGGCCTCCCAAAGCATCCGGCCCGACCTACAATACCAGTGGGTTCAAAGCAAGAAGGAATACCCCGTGAACGGTTACAATCCTGGATCCTTACTGTCGGACTAACGGCCCGAGTTGGTTGCGTCGGAATGCCTGGTTTAAGCCAGGGTCGATGACGCATTCGTAGTCTTGGACTTGGGCCACGAGCACGCCGTCCGAATCGAGGTAGTCCATGTCCGCACGGGCAAACGTGCCGTTATCGCGGGTGACCCGGATGACGACGCGCGTGGGGCCGGCGGGGAACGAGCGTCGAAACTGTCGGTAGCGACCGAGGAAGCACGGCAGTGACCCCGCACCGTGTTGCGAGAAGCTCCAGAGGATCATCATCTGGAAGCTGGCATCGAGAACGAGCGGGTCGGCCACCCACGCGGACCGCAGCGGATTCAGGAACCATTCGGTCGTGGCCGGGGCCGGGTACGCGGTGCCGATGAACGCGGCATCGGTGAGGCCATCGACGGTTTCGATGCCGTGTAGGTCTGGCCCGTGGAACAGGAAGTAGCGGTACACATCTTCGGGTGGATGCTGATACGGCAGCACGACGGGCGGCTTCTCGGGTTGCGGCGCTTTCGGTATCGCCGCCGTCAGCACGATCTCCCCGCGCGAATGCAATACCTCGCGGCCATCGCGCCGCTTGCCGCGTACTTCGACCGGCACGACGAACAATCCTTCCTGCCGCATCGCTCGCCCCGCCATCAGCCGGAGCGTAATCGAACTCGCGTCTTCGATCATGACGCCGTGCGTAATCCGCAGATCGTTGAACCCGTGGAAG
>JAYSKW010000161.1:0-2029 GCA_043726085.1 Limnoglobus sp. | reverse complement strand
ATCGAGTTGAAGTTCCGGAACGACGGTCCCCAATACGAGTTTCTCCGCCCAAGAATCGAGCAACTTGCCCGCTTCCTCGTTCTTGATCTTCGGCAGTAATGTGAACGCACGCTGGCGTTCGGCGATTGTTGCGGTACTGCTGGCCAGTGCCTCCGCGAACAACTGCGTGCCGCGTTTCGCATCGGTCAGCGCGATCCGTTCGCGGGCTTCGGCTCGCACGATTGCGGATGTATCCGACAAGCTCTTCGTGAGAATCGCATCGATCGATTTTGACTTTTGATTCACCAGCAACCGCATTGCGGCCACGCGCAGGTTCGGTTCTTTCTTCGTGTCGTTCGCCCAAGTGACGAACTGCGATTCGTCGGCTTTCACGCCGAGTTTCAGGATCGTGCCGATCACCGCCGTTTGCAATTCTCCGTTCGTTTTCGCCAGCAAATCGGTCAAGTTTGCTTCGGCCACCGCACGCACGGCGGTGTCGTCGCGTTTCGGTATGACGCGCCAAAATCCGGTCACGCGGTCGCGGGGCGGGGGGTTGCCCCAGTCGGAGATGGCGGCGAGCGCTTCGGCACGCACGACGTTCGAGAAGTGGATGTTCGTCACGACGGCCAACACCGCTTTTGCGTGGTCAGCGGTGCCGAGCGTGAAGGCGGCGCTGATGCTTCGCCGGGCGAGCGCGTCGCCATCGGAGATCGGCTTCTCGCCGAGTTTCGGCAGCAATGCCGCAAGTTGCGGGTACAGTTCGAGCATCGGCAAATCGTGAATCGCACGCGCGGCTTCCGAACGCACGAACGTGTCGGCATCGTCCAGCGCCGCCGCGATTCGCTTGTCCTTTAATTGACGTTGCACCAGCACGACCGCCAGCCGCACCGCTGCATTTTCATCACCCGCTTTCGTCGCCACCGCGTCGGCGTCGCCAATGCGAACGAGCGCGGTCACACACGCATGACGCAGGTACGTATCCGCATCGGCGTTCTTCTTCAGCACCGCGAACAACGGCTCCTGTGCGGCCTTGGCCTTCAACTTGCCGAGCGATTGTGCGGCGAAGAACTTCACGCGAGCATTGGCATTATCGAGCAACTTCAACAGGCTCGGGATCGCATCGGTCACGTTCGCGTCGCCGCTGATTTTCGCGTACTGCGCTTGCACCTCGGCATCGGGTTCTTGCTGCAATTTATCGAGCAACACGTACGCAGAAGGCAGGCTCTTCAGGATCGGCAAATGCGCCCAAATCGCGTGAATCCTCGCGAGTTGGGTTTTGCTATCGAGCGCCGTCGAAGTCAGCTTCGCCGCCGCGTTCGCGGCAATTTTCGTGTCTTTGTTTTTGACGCGATTCATCAACTCGAATTGTGCCCGTTGCCGAGCGCGTTGGTCGGCGTGGCCCAACATTGCGATCAGTTCGTCGGTGTCGCGTTTCTCGAAACCGTCCGCGAACAACTTCTTCGTTTCTAGCACGACTGGCGATTCGATCTTCTTCGGATCGAACAGCGTGTAGATGCGGCCGCCGAGGCTTTTGCCGCTCCAATCGAGGTTGACGAAGTCCGAGATATATAGTTTGCCGTCGTAGCCGAACTCGGCATCGGTCGCCATGATCGGCTTGAAGAAGTCGTGGTAATCTTCGATCTCGAACCCGGCCCCCACGGGCTTCACGCGGAACGATTCGAGGCCGCCGTTACCGGTGAAGTTGCACATGAGGAACGAGTTTTTGTAGCGGTCCGCGAGGCTCGTGCCGCTCGTGAACAGGAACCCACTCGGCCCCGTGCCGATCTTGCCGACGGGCGGCACGATGTACGCAGGCTGCCCAGCATGTTGGAGGTGCCAGAGGCGTTCGGAGAACCACGGCGCGGCGGTGTGCGGAGCGATCGATTGGTACGACATGTTCCAACCGCTCTCGCCGCCCTCGACGACGTAAACGAGCCGCGCGTGGTCGCCCTTGTCGCAATTGTTATCGTCGGCGAACAGGTTGCCGTACTGGTCGAACGCGAGTTCTTGCGGGTTGCGCAGGCCGCGATGCACGACTTCAAACTCGGTG
>JAYSKW010000160.1:0-10528 GCA_043726085.1 Limnoglobus sp. | reverse complement strand
CCCGTCCGAAAGTACCTCGGAGAGGTTGCGCCCCTTCCGCTTCGGGCCGCCGATGCGATAGCACTTGGATAGGTTGTCGACGCGAATCGCCGGTCTCATGACTTCAGTACCCGTTTCGTTAAATCACGTCGGCGAAGGAACGCTCGGTACGGCGGAAGTACCAGAGTCCGACGAACAGTAGCACACTCCCGACTGCGGCAGAGACACCGAGCGAATACCAATCGATTGGCCCGCCGAGGACCGATTGGCGGAACGCGAGGATCGGCCCGTACGCGGGGTTGAGTGGGAGCCAAGCTTTCGCTGTTTCGCCGTACGAATCGGGTTGCAGATAAATACACGGCGTGGCGAACATCCAAAGTTGGAGTCCGAGGCCGAGCATGAAACGGAAGTCGCGTTGGGCCACGATGAGCGACGAAAGCAGGATGCCAACGCCCGCCGCCGCGAGAAACAGCGCGGCAATAATGACGGGTAACACGAGGAGTCCGATGCCCGGCAGAACTTGAAAGTAGCCCATGAGCGCGACGAGCAAGCCCATGCCGATCAGAAGATCGACGAACGGCGTGCCGAATGCGGCGAGCGGGAGTATCAGCCGAGGGAAGTAAATTTTGGTGACCAGCCCCTGATTATTGAGGAGGCTATTTCCGGCGGCGGCAACGGCCGCACTAAAGAACGCCCACGGCAACGTACCCGCAAGAACAAAGAGCGAATATTGCTCGTTCCCTTGGCTGAGGTTCCCGAGCCGACCGAGGAACACGGTGAAGACGATCATCGTCGATAACGCAGGCACGACCGCCCACGCCAAACCGAAGATCGTTTGTTTGAAGCGAACGCTCACGTCGCGGCGTGCGAGTTGGAACAACAGTTCGCGAGCGGCCCAGAGTTCGGGAAAGTCAACAATCTGCCACGTCGGTTTACGACCGATGCGCGTGATCGGGCGCGGCGGGCGATCGTCGATAATTGGGGCAACGGCAGAAGAATCGATGGGCGCGACAATCGCGTTCATGCCGACTCCTGTGCAGGCAATGGAAGCTCGAAATCGGTCGAGGTATCGTCCGTTTCCGAGTCGTCGACGCGGGCCACTCCGAACAACCAGCAGATCGGTCGCGGTGGCACGCCAATGAGTTTGACCGAGGTGCAAACCATTAGTGCGATATCCGTCCAAATGCCGGCATTCTCTATGTAGTAGCGATCGTACTTCAGCTTGCGGCGAACGCTGTCGATTCCCGTATCGGCAGGTAACCAGATTTGCGCAAGCCCGGTGACACCGGGCCGGACAGTGTGGCGTTCGTGGTAGCCTGGCACTTCAAAGGCGAGCAGCGGCGTCAGTTCGGGACGTTCGGGACGCGGACCGACCATACTCATTTCGCCGCGAAGCACGTTGAGCAATTGGGGAAGTTCATCCAAGTGTGTGGCACGTAAGATTCGACCGAGCCCAGTGATTCGCGAATCGCCCGGTATCGACCATTGCACGCCGGACCGCAATTCGCATTGGTGTGTCATGGTGCGCAGTTTGAAGATGCGGAACGGCCGTCCACCGCGACCGACGCGAGTTTGGATGTAGAAGGCGGGGCCTTTCGTCGTCGATCGTACGGCAACGGCGAGTACCAAAATAATGGGGGCGAAAATCAACAATAGAACAGCCGCAATTGCACGATCGAGGAACGCGCGAGTCCGACTGTGCAACCACACACAAGGAATGCTCACCTCTATAATGCCAGTGGTGGCATTTACGAGCGGTTCTGTTGGCGTTTCTGTCAGTGCGTTCACAATGTTTGCTCCCTTTTGATCGGTAACCTCTGCATTCGTGATGTTGCTAAGAATGAACACCGGTAGTCGCTAAATGTTTCTGACACTCGGGGAGAATGAGGTCGAGAAACGAGGCGAGGACAGTCGAATCGGCAGTAGGTGTTGTTGCACGGCGTATGATGTACATTTTGTACAAGTAACCGGACCGTGCAAATTGAATGCGCGGGGAGGTCGATGCGGACCAAGTTCCATCGTCGCTCCAAGCCCAAACGATTCGCAAGCCATCGTTCCCATTCCCCGTTCGCGTGAAATCCGCTTCCCATGCCGAACCGAACGCGGCAAGGTCTCGGGTGCGTTTGGCACCCACGTCGTACCCCGATGCGGAGTAGCAAACCTCTGGCGGGTGAGCGGCCGCTTGTCCCGGTCGACCGCAAACGATGAGCAACGTCACTTCTTCGCGGCTATATTTGTGGACGTACTTCTGACAGAGGTAGCCCGCAACGTTCGCCACTTCGAGCGAGTTCTTATCGAGGACTACCGGCTCACCGGCCCAGTCGCCGAGTTGGCTCGGGAGTGAATGAAGGCGTTCGGCAGCCGTTTTTAACTCGGTGGCTAAGCCCCAACGGTCGGTCAGATTGCCGTGGATGGTCGCACCGAGAAGTATGATCGCCGCACTGGCGACTGCGATAACGAGAGAGTTTCTCATGCTCGGTCACCCGGTACGGAGGTAAGAATGATGGCATCTTCCGCGACGGGTTTCGTAGATGGTCGATTGTAACCGTACGAGTAGCCGTATGCGTATCCGCCATACGAAAAACCGTTGACCATGATTCCTAAAAGTGGGGCCGCAATCTGCCGCAATCGGGAAACGGCCTCGCGCACCAAGTTCTCGCGACTTCGTCCGGTCAGCACGGCAATCAAGACACCATCCATTTGTTTTGCCAAGTGCAAGCTATCCGCCACGAGCATGACGGGACTGGAGTCGACGATGATAATACCGTAGTCCGCTTTAAAACGTCGCAGATCAGCCGGTCCAGTACCAGAAACCAGTGCCACGACGGCGCGTTCGCAGAATCGACCCGCTGGCATGAAATACAGATTCGGTCGGACTTCTTGAATGACAGCCTTCGGATCCATTTCACCTCGAATCACTTCGCAAAGTCCAGGATTCGATTGGACACCGAAACAGTGATGTGCGGCGGGCTGGCGTATATCCCCATCGATTAAGAGAGTTTTGACACCGTTTCGTGCGAAGCTTTGTGCGAGTTGTGTCGAGAGGGACGTCTTACCTTCCGCCTTTTCCGCGCTGGTGACGAGTAACAATTTGGAAGAGGTATTGTTGCCCACGTGGCGAATGAACGTTTGCGTGCAGGCCATCGATTCGGAAAGTACCGAGTGCCAGTATTCCTGATCTTTAAGCGATTTTTTCTCGATGTTCTTCGGTACCCAGGGAACGGTTCCGAGTACGATGAGATTGCAGAGTCGACTTACAGCATCTGGCGTCTCGATGCGGTGGTTGCGAAATTCAAATAAGGCCACGATAAAGCAGACTAACCCGAAAATCGCGACTCCGCCTACTGCGGCTAATTGCATCTTCCTTGCATCCAAATTCACTCGCTCGACACTCGCGTTTTCCAGCGAGCGTACGCGGGGCGGTACATCTTGTTCCGCAGTTAATGTGGAAATTGCCCCTGTGATTTTCGCATAGAGATCCTCCGCAGATGCAATTTCGATGCGCTCCGCTTCGAGATCGAGATTCGCCGAATTGATCGACTTAATCGATTTACCGAGACGTTCGACTTCGCTTTCTAGGACTCGACTCAAATCTTTTTCAAATGAAATCAATTCGCGGAGTTGAACGAGTCGCGTTTGACCGTCGAGTTCCTTTCGTTGGGACTGAGCCGCCAGATAGTTATCGCGAGCCGCTTTCTTTGAGGCCGCGAGTTCTTTTTGAATCTCCGCTAACTCGATTTTGGCACGTGCCGAGGCGGTTTCGACGAACGATTTCGCCATTACTCGCACGGTTTCTCGAAGATTCGCTTCGGTGATAGCGATTCGACGAATCAATTCTTTTACCGTCGGGTCCGTATCCACAGCATCCTGAATCGTCGATTCCGTTGGCGTGTGCGGTACGCGCGTACCGCTCTTCAATCCAGATTCTTCGATGGTCATTCGTCGTAGATCCGACTGAATTTTGATAAATTCGCGCTGCGCGGTCGCATGCTGTTCGAGTATTAATTGTTGCTGAATCGCGACATTTTCGGGTTTCGTGGAACCGACAGCTTCGGCGAGCTTTCGCACGACAGATTGCTTGCGCTTCAAATTCTCTTGTGCGCGAGTTTGCAAGGACTGTAAACGATCCAGTCGTTCCTTGCGAGCATTCGTAGAGGTGTTAACGATTTCATCGAGGTACGCGGCCTTCACGGCATCGACAATTTTCGCTCCGTCTTGCACCGCCGTCGTAGTCATATAAATGCGGACAATTTCATTCCCGTTTGGGTAATCCACGACAATTTCTTTTGCTAACCAGTCGAGTGGCTCTTCTTGTTCTCGAATTAAATCCAGTTTGCTGATATCAGGACTGCGTAGCGCGGCTGCGAGTACCAGCTGACTTCGGATCAGAGCCATCTGGGATTGTTGACTAATCTGAGGGTCGGGGTGTTCGAATAGTGTTCCTTTGACCGATCCTGTCATGTACATTTTGGCCGAAATTCTGGGCTTGGGCGGAGGCATGAACACCCAAATCAGCGTGGCGGCCGCTACGGCGAGCAACAAGCCAAAACCCACCGCCAGCCAAACCCGCCGACGCAGTGCCGAGAGTAAGGCGATTGGTGTCAACCCCGCACCTGCTGTTACGGGCAAATACTGTTGGCCAACCGCAGATACACCCGAAACAGAGGCAATCAATTCGGAGCGAGCCTTGCTTGCAACATCGATCGTTGCTAATGCGGCTTTGCTATCTTTCTTCCGTGCCATTTCGCTATTCCCCATACTTCGAATACGAGACCGGACGTGGAATCCATGATAATTCTAAAGAGTCATACTGTAAGATACGTCCACAATCGTCATGGCGATTTTATCGGTATCGGCTGAGATAATGCCGTTGCGAATGACACCTCGCTCGGAATAGGGATCAACAATTTGCCGAGGATCCAAAGTTCGAGGAACAAGAGCGAGACGGCGATCGGCATCATGAGCCATCCGATCTGATCGTGAACCCAAGTTTGCGTGAATTCGCCACCGCGAAGGTCGATTGCGACACCCGTGACGACAATCCGGATGACGTTGCTAATTACGGCAATGACTGGTACTGAGGCGATCATGATACACGTTTCGAGGAATGGCTTGCGGACAACGATCAGCAAAGCCGTCGCAATTGCGAAAAACGCAAGAAACATACTCAGTCCGCTACACGCCTCGGCCACAGCAACTCGCCCGCGTTCGACGAGTATAATGTTACCTTCTGAGATGGCAGGCGAACCTATGATTTGTAGAACCCAAGTGCTCCATTGCGTGGCAATACCGCGTAACGGGCGAGAAAGTCCCGTTTCGATGAAATAAGGAAGCGGAACCATGTAACCCAAATAGAGACAAGTCGGCCACCCCCACGCTAAACCCGGACGCCCACCGTACGTTCCGAACAACCCCAGACAAGTCGCTATCAAACTAATGGCGGATAGCCAGTCAAAATAGAGATAACCACCCAACATTTGCATCAGCGCCCCGATTGCCAGATATCGTATACCCGCACTACTCAGACCGTTCCCTAGCGATTTCATGCGATCTCGGCGCAACGCAAGGATTCCGAGTGCTAATACCGGAACTATGTAACCGTGCGAATACTGTGGGTCACTGGCCCATTTTGCATGCAATGCATTGAAAATGGGCCAGTATGCCCAAACTACCATTGCCATCAAAGTCAGTGTGAAACAAACTCTCAACGAAAATATCCTCGATCGTGAAACGAGCAATTTTAAAAAGTCCGAAACATTTTCTGGCCGCTAATCACAGTATGCATTCTTATGACTTACACCGCAATTCGTCACGGAAAAATCCAATATTCATGAATCTTACACTCACTTTGATTTGTGAGCTAAATTTCACGCCCGCCCCTACGAATTTCAGTTGTTTATCGAATCGGTCAATCGGCGGTACTCCGAACGTTCTAACGGGTGGAGGTCGCGTTCGGTTAGGCCATCCTGATTCGCCTTTCGTATCGTTCGTTTTGCATCGGCGGGGTTACCGGTCGCATCGTACACCAGTGCCATGTGAAACTGAAAATCGAGTCGATTCGATTGCTCGACTGCTGCGGTGAGATCGCGCATCGCGAGTTCATTTTGTCCACTTCGTAAAAAAACCATACTTCGCGTATCGAGGTAAATGTCGAGGGGGCCAGCCACTTCGATTAGCTTGTTGGCGAGTCCGAGAGATTCCGCAATGTTTTTCTCATAAAGAACGAGTAGCCACGCCAGGTTATTCTTCGCCAAGGGATTGTCCGGTGAGAGCGCCAGGATCTGCCGGTATGCCAGAATCGCCTCGGAGTATTTCCCCGTCGCATCTAAAAAATCTGCTGAACTCACCATCAGATCGATCGAGTTCGGCAAGCTTTTTTTTGCGTTAGTGATGATTGCGGAAGCCCGTTGGATAAGCAAGTCATCGGGTTTTCCCAATCGTATCACGGCAACTGCCGAACGTGCCACGGCTTCGTGACCGACGACTTTATTGTCCGCTATCCGTTCGATCGCTTCCAAAGCCAAACCGATGCGATTTTGTCTGGCTAAAAACTCTGCGAATTCCAAATTCGCCGCAGGAAATTTGGCTTCGACCGCAACCACGTACTTCCGGAAAGCGGTTTCTCCCTCAACGGGCAGTTCGAGTTCGCCGAGCACCAGACCGACAGCCCGCCAGATCGTTGGGTTCTTTCGCGTTTGGAAATCCTTCTCAGCGAACTGCAAGAGAATCTGCGAAGCTTCGGCAGTTTTACCCGACGCCTTGAAGAGCCGGGCTTTCAGTTCGACAGTTCGCCCCGCATCGGCGTTCGGTAGGCTTTCCAACTTCGCCAACCAAACGGCTGCTTTATCCGTTTCCTTTCGGCGGATCAAACCGAGGATATACTCCACAACAAATCGCGGATTCGCTATGGCGCGGTTCGTCAACAAGTCGAGATACAGTTCGTTCGCTTTGTTCCATTGGCCATCGGTTTCGTAGAGTTTGGCAAGCAAGAACAATTCGTCGGACAGCGGCTTGATGCGAATGAACGATTCTTCGAGCAATCGGATCGACTGTCGCCGACTACCTGGTCGCCCCATAAGGATAATCGCTCTCGCTCGTTTATCTTCGGGTGAATCCGGATGTTCCTGCAAGTTGATATCGATGAGGCTTAGTGCATCTGTCCCGTTCCGATAGTCGCCTTTGCTGGCCAAAGTGAAAGCGAGCGTTCTCCTTGCCCAAATTGCCGTCGGTGTGTTCGCGATACGATCCGAGAGTTGCCGAAGCAAACGCTCTGCCTTCTCGGTTTCACCAACCGATAGCTGATACTCTGCGAGTTCGCGAACGATTGACGAGTCATTTGAAGATTGCCTGTAAGCCGCATCGTAATGTTGTGCTGCGTTAGCACGATCGCCTACGGTTGCGTAACAGCGGGCCAAACAAACCGATAATTGTTCGGCAGGCACGTTCGATTTCACCTTCTCGATCGTAGCGATCGCTTCATTTTTCTTGTTAATTCGAACGAGAAACTCGATTAGTGCCGTCCAACAAACTGGATCTTTCGGACCGAGCTCTACTGCTGAGCGGAATGCGGCCTCGGCTTCTGCGTTCTTTCCATAATTAGCAAACACAGTGCCAAGCCAAACGCGATCTTGTGGGATTTTGGAATCGGTTGAAATTGCCGAGGTAGCTAACGCGAGTGATTCCTCGAACGGCCGCTCGCGATATACCGATAGTTCGGTTGAGATGCGTGCAAGTTCGGGCGAATTCCCATTCGATGTACCGGCTTCCGCGATTAAATCGCGCGCTTCATCGAAACGACGGCGAGCGATTAACAGCGATGCGGCCCGGCGAACGACCGCTATGGACCGCTCGCCCGACCGAATCGCATGACGATATTTTTCGATCGCATTATCGGTATTGCCAGCCCAATCGTCTAATTTTGCCTCGAGTAGTGGCACTTTTGCCCAAGTGGGTCGCAATGCGGAGACTTCGGCCAATCGCGATCGCGCGACGATCGTCGCCCCTACGCTGTTTTCACGCTGAGCTACGGCCGCTTGATATACAGCATCGCAGAAACGCCAACTGGCACCTTCTTCGCCTTCAATCGTACGAATTTCGCCGACGAAATTCTTGATCTTCTCGAGGTCGCCATCATCGACTTCAAACTGGAATTGCCTCATTCGGAGTGCGACATGATTCGGTTGCTGAACCGCCAGAAGGTCTAATAAGCGGCGTGCATCGGCTTTCGCACCCAATGCGGTATAAACATCGGCAAGTCCTAAAAGAAGTCGGTTCAAATCTGCGACTGGAAACCGATCCGAGCCGGTTTCGAGTTTGCGGATCCGCTCGATCGACGCACTTTCGGCCATCAGGTGCGATGCTCGCGCCAAGCGCAAATCCACACTATCGCCGGCTGCGGCTTCAGCTCGATCGAACACGATTTCGGCTGAACGGGGACCGCTTTCGCGGCCCGCAAGTACTGCCAATGCGAGCCAGTATCGCGTTTCTTTCGGCTCCGCTTTTGCGGCTTCTTCGAGCAATGCTCGGGCATCGGCAGGCTTGCCTTTCAGTGAGAGTAACGAAGCCACGAGGAGACGAAATTCGACTGTCGCCCGACCTTCGGGCGGGGTCGCTTCGAGCAACTGCCCTGCTTGTGTCCAATCGAGTGGAGTATTCTGGCGATTTTGGTTTTGCCATATCATCAATCGAACCGCTGCGAAACGGGCACCCAGCGATCGACCCGCTAACTTTAAGTAATCGTCGAGTGCTTCGTTCACACTCGCCGATGCGAGCTTGGCATCGGCCACAGCCAAGCGCGCAGAAATCGCCGTCGGTTCGATGGCGACCGCTGCCCTAGCGGCATCGAGTTGTTTATCCGGTCGTTCGAGTTCGGAGTAACACGAAACGAGTAGCATCTCGACCTGAAACGCCAACTCAGGTAATCGCGATAACTCTGGGCGGTTCTTGACTAGCGAATTCGTCGCGGCGAGCCACTTACGGTCTTTAATTAGCAGCCGCGATTCGAGGTAGTTCACGGCCGGTTGTAAGGAGTTGTCCTTCGACAACTGAGCGATGAGTAATTTCGCCATCTCGACTTGGTCCGCAGTAATGCAGAGGTCCGCGAGTAACCAAACATCTCCGCTCGAATCGGGCACGCCAGCCACGGAAGTTTGCAAAGCGGCTACCGCTTCTTTCGTTCGACCGGAGTTCAAATCCAGACGGATGACGCCGATCTGGAAGCGAAGGTCTTTCGGATACAGCGTTCGCCCGCGTTCAAATTCCGTACGGGCTACATCCAGCTGATTTCGCGATGCTGCGAGTTCGCCGGAAATCAGAATCGCTTCTTGCTCGTCGGGGGCGAGTTTCGTGCGGATCGCAACGATGTCGCGAGAAGCGGCATCGAGTAACCCGAGGTTGCGCAAATACCGTGCCCGTTCGAGCAATGCACGCGGCGACTTCGGATTGGCATCGACCATGCGGTTCATCGCGAGGTCGGCTTCCTCCGTTTTACCGGTGCGTCGATACGCTGCCGCGAGTTTGGGATAGCAAGCCACCCGTTCGCGGTCGATGGCGATGGCTTGTTCGAGGCGTGTGATTGCGGCTTCGGAACGACCGCCGAGTTCTTCGCAAGCTCCGAGTTGTTCGAGCAGTGTGGGATCGTTTTCGTTGATCTTCAGTAAATCTTCGAGGTGAAACTTGGCATCCGAGGGGCGATCGATCGCCATTGCCATGTCAGCAGCTCGCCGTCGGACATTCAGTTGATCGGGCGCATCGCGCAATACCCGTTCAAGGGCGAGATAGGCATTCTGAAAGCTGGCTTTATCCTTAGCGAGATCGGCCAGAATGAGCGAAAATTGCGTTCTCGCATCGATGTCATCGAATCGAAATTTCAGATAGCGGTCGTAGAAACCTGCCGCTTTGACTTTGTCACCGCTCGAGGCCGCTTGTTCTGCACGCGATTTATACGAGCCAGCGTTCCGATGGATTTGCCAGCCGTGAACGAAATAAAGCCCCAATGATGTCGCGCCGATGATGGCGGACAAGATCAGTGCAAATCGAACATTCACGCTACGCTTGAACAAGGCGGTATGCTCTGGCGACTTCGGGGCAAAATCTTGGGTGACAATCTTTTCGGTATACAAGATGATTCTTGATCCGACTGCGTATCCTACGCCACAGTTAGCCGTTTGGCAATTTGACGTATGAATCGCAACGAAAGTTTCATCTGGACCGCAGATAACATGAGTATTAGCGCATCAAACTAAGAAAAAAGGCCACCCAAAATGGGTGGCCCACGACAATTTTTTCAAATTCGTCCATTGACGCTTATGCCTGGGCAGGAACCGCGCGACGGAAGCGGCGAGCAAACGCCAGTGCCGGCAAGCCGAGAAGGCTCAACAACAGACCCGCTGGTGCAGGAACGATGTTCGCAGGAGGCGTCACATCGGTACGCGAGTTGTATCCCACGTCACCTGCTGCTCCAGTAAATGTGAATGTCGTTCGCGTAGTAATGGAAAACGTACCCGCCGACGACAACGTGCTGAGCGAGTTGCCCGTACCTTGAGATCCT